>JBGOZX010000090.1:0-17083 GCA_041480425.1 Bacteroidia bacterium | reverse complement strand
ATCCATTTGTTATCCCGAAACCTCTTGATAAATAGAAATAACCTGATTCATTGTTTGAATTAAAAAAAATTGTATCAGTTTTAGTATTTGTTTCAACCCATGAGCCTGTAAGTCCTTTCGGAAGCGTGCCTGGGTCCGGGCATTCGTCTTTCTGACATGATACAAGTGCAATTCCAAACGATAATGCTACTATTAAATAAAGTATATATTTCCCAAATGTATTTGTCTTCATGTTAAGGTAAGGTTAAATGTCTTTGCTATTTAATTAATCCCGTATATTAATTATACTTAGAGGCTTTCCAAACATATTGCATGCAGCATTTTTTATTCCTTTTTCCAAAGGACATTAATGAAATTAGAATTATTTAAGACATAATTGCAGGAGTCAAACTGTTGAAGTCCACCGCATGAATATAGTCTTTCCCCAGTGCATGTAAACAGTGCACCTGTAGGAACATCTGCAATACCTATCAAATTCCATGTCATTTCAATAATATCTGTTGATTTATATTTATAAAGATTGATACTCGTAAGCACACTTGTAGTACTTGTCTTAAAATTATCAATTGAATTTTTTAGCCAGGGAAGATTCTTTGTCGGATTTTCAACTCCACAAACAGTTTGTATAAAAGAGTCATGCTCACAACCATTGAAAGCAGTCATGATTCCAATGGTAAGTACAATGATTATTTTTGTTTTTACGGTTTTCATATATTCTATTACGAACTAATTAAGTGTCTGGAACACTTATTTTTTTCTTAAATAAGAAGAAACCGCTCCATCGACAAAAGCCTCGTTGAAAATCAGACTATCATTTACCATGTAGAAGTGCGAATGATTTATCGAATTATAAGTTAAAAGATTGTAGTTGGGAGTAGAAGGGTCTATTTCAATACTATAGTTTGATGAATTAATAAGCAAGTCATTTTTATATTCTTTCATTGTACCGTCTCTCGTAAATTCAAGAGTTTTTGAAAATCCAGACGTCTGAGGATTTGATACCTGTCCTGTATATGGACTTTCTATTGTTTTTATCCATTCCCATTTACCAATAATTAATTCAGAAATAGTTTTGTTATCCTTTTGGCAACTCATCAGAAATGCTAAAACAGTCAATAATACATATTTTAAGAGATTAGTTTTCATATTAATAGAGGTTAGGTTTCATTTCGATTAAGATGCTATATTATTAAAATCTCAAAAATCGTGTTAAAAATCTTTCAAACAACGAACAGAAAAGCCATCTTGTTTGTCAAGGTAGCCGATGTCAATAAAACCGCTATTGTACCATAAAGCACAACCCTGCCAAGCGAGTGTCGTACTTTCCTCTGTAGCAGACCACCAGTAACAGCCTCTGCCAGCGAAGCTGAAAGATGTACTGATACGGAAGCCACTTGGAAGGGCAGAAAAACCGCTGCTATTGTTACTCGCTTGGTCGTTACCTAAATTACCTGCTGTTACTCCATCTGAAACCCAACCAGAAGTGTAAGCCATTGACTTGGCTATCTTGTATCTGCTACCCCCATAACCATAACCGTTGTTAGTAAGATAATCAGTTAAAGTTATCCACTCGGCATTTGAAGGAACATGCCAGCCTGTAGGGCAAACATTACGACTTTCATTCACTGCAAACCATGTATATAATCTGCCATGAAGGGGCACATTACTCTCTTTTCCATCATATGCCCATTGATACTTGGGTGTGCTTTCCTTTGAAATATCCAAGGATGAAGGTGTGGTCGTTCCAATTAAATCGCCATTGCTGTATCTGGTGGTTTTCAGGTTCTGTTGCAACCATACTTGGTTTCCTATGGTCACTGTGCTGTAAACATTACCATCTATATCGGTGATTAATGTACTTGTTGAAGATGTGGTAAAACTGATTCCATTTCCATATGCTGTACCCTTGCTGTTTGTAGCATAGGCTCTTAAATAAAATGTTGTTAGTGGTGTTAATCCAGCAATAGGACTTATAAATTCTCCTTTTTCTGTCCCGTCAGTGGTTTTATTATTTGTTATAGTTGGATTAGTGGATGTGCTCCAACAAACACCGCTGGCAGTTATAGTTGCACCACCACCATTTGTTATATTTCCACCACTTGTTGCTTTGGTTGATGTTATATTTGAAACTGTGGCAGTAGTTATTTCTGGAATTGTTGCTAGTTGTGTAGTAAATGAAACTTCGTTTCCGTAGCCAACTCCATTTATGTTCGTTGCATATGCACGAAGATAATACTTCGTGCCCCCTTTCAAGCCTTTTATGTAAATTAAAAAACTACTATTAAAATGTAGACTATCAATGGTGAAGTTGTCATCTATGTTAGGGTTAGCTTCAGTGCTCCAGCACAGACCATAAGATAATAGAGGAGCGTGAGTTATTATTTTTCCGCCACTGGTTGCAGTGTTTGATGTTATATTTGAAACTTCAGTAGTAGTTACGACAGGAGTTGTTGGTAATTTTTCTTCTTTCTGGCATGATACAAATGCAATTCCAGTTAATAATGATACTATTAAAAAAAGTAAGCATTTTCCCAATGAATTGGTTTTCATGTTGGGGTAATGTTAAACGTCTTTGCTACTTATTTAATTAATATAATTTCCTTTATTTCATAATAATCAGCCATTTTTTCCGAACAATCTATTGTTTTTGAGCCAATTGTAATCCTTGCCATGATAGGGAAAACAGTACTATCCGGAGAATAATTTAAGTTTGGTATGTTTTCGGTCTTGATAGTATTAGTACCGATTTTAATTACCCAGCCCCAACAGCAATAGCATTTCTCAGTCACAAATCCAACAACTTGTGCATTAGTTGTTCTGTTAACAAATTCATCTTTTTTTTCACAGTTAATAAATAAGGAAGCTATGATGAGAAGAACTATCAATTTAAAATATCTCATTTAGTATCAGGTTGGTTGTCAATCCAACTGCAAATCAACAAATTTTATGCCGTATTGTCAGCTTCCTCAAAGTTCGTCCAGTAAAAAGCAGAGTTTTTTTATAATCTCAAATCAAATATTCTTTTTTAATTAGTTTACTTTTCAATTGCCAATTACATCTTTCACCATTTTAAGCTGAAAAAAAATTCTGGAAAATTTTCCCACTTGCCTTTTTTTGTGTGTCTTAACCACCTCCTCATTCACTCACCCTTTGCTTTGGCGGATCAAAGTTTCTCCGTCGAAATTCTTTTTCATAATTCTGAACTTAGAACAAGAATAATTTGTGATCATAGTCTCAGTTTCGTGAAAAGCATAACCTGATAAGGATGACCTGATTAATGTTAAATCCTTAGAACTAATAGCTTATGATATTAAAACTGATAGTTTACCTCTATATCAATTTTCAATATTGACATAGCTCTTTACTATATAAATCGTATAGCTGAATCGGGTGCTAAAGCCCTTAAAAATCACATCCTGAAATCCCGGAGAGACTGTTCGCTACGCACAAGCAAGCGCACTTCCCGCTCACGAGCTCGCTCGCTTTGCTCGCCCGGTTCGAACTCGCAAACCCTTCGTTCTCGTCTCTCCTGGTTTTCAATCTATTATATTGATCAGTAACAAAAGAAAAGGGTTGCTTTCTAGGCAACCCCTACCTGTGATCCCGGAGAGACTCGAACTCTCAACCAACAGAACCGGAATCTGCCATTCTATCCATTGAACTACGGGACCTTATTCTCTATCCTCTGAGCCGTAAAAGTAAAACCATTAGCCCGGTTTTACAACTAATTCAGCAAATTTTAAATGGCATATTAACCTAATGAAGGTGCTACTTAAGGATAATTGCTAAAGATTTTCTATTTTCGCACGCCAAACAGCAGAACTAAAATTTACCAAGTCAAAACAAGATGGATTATAATTTCCATGAGATTGAAAAAAGGTGGCAGAAATACTGGGAGGATAATAATACCTTCAAAACCCCGGAGGATTTAACCAATCCGAAAAAATGCTATGTCCTCGATATGTTCCCCTACCCTTCCGGTGCAGGCCTTCATGTCGGACACCCTGAAGGATATACTGCAACCGATATTTACAGCAGGTACAAAAGAATGAACGGACACAACGTCCTTCATCCGATGGGATGGGATGCATTCGGGCTACCAGCTGAACAGTATGCAATCCAGACAGGTACACATCCTTCAATAACTACCAGAAACAACTGCGATACCTTCAGAAGACAGATAAAAGAACTCGGATTAAGTTACGATTGGGATAAGGAAATAAACACCACAGATCCGAAGTATTTCAGATGGACTCAGTGGATCTTTATTCAGTTGTTTAACACATGGTTCGATGAAACCCTGCAGAAAGGAAGACCAATCTCTGAATTAAAGGTTCCTGAAGATATTGCCCGCCAGGGTCACAAAAAAAATGTTGAATACATTAATTCAAAACGACTTGCCTACTACGATAATGCCCTTGTATGGTGGTGCCCGAATTGCCGTATTGTTTGCGCAAACGAGGAAGTCCTGAATGACGGTTCACATGAAAAATGCGGAAACACCGTTGAAAAGAAAAACCTTAAACAATGGATGCTGCGCATTCCACTTTATGCCGAAAGACTCCTGAAAGGTATCGATAATCTGAACTGGCCTGAAGGAATTAAAGATATGCAACGCAACTGGATAGGTCGTTCCACCGGGGCTGAAGTCGATTTCAAAATTGAAGGGCTTAATGAAAATCTTACAGTATTCACAACCCGGCCTGACACCTTATTCGGAGCAACATATATGGTTATTGCACCTGAATATCCTCTGATAGATGTCATTACAACTAATGAACATAGGAGTTCTGTTAAAGATTACATCAAGGCTTCTTCACTCAAATCAGACCTTGACCGGACTGATCTTGCAAAAGAAAAAACAGGGGTATTTTCCGGCATGTACGCAATTAATCCTGTAAATAAGAAAAAGATTCCGATATGGGTAGCGGACTATGTACTGACCGGATATGGAACAGGCGCCATAATGGCTGTACCCGCACATGATATCAGGGACTTTGAATTTGCACAAAAATTCAGTCTTCCGATTGTTTGCATTCAGGATCCTGATGTTACTGATCCTGAGCAGAGGAAGAGGATCATTGAAGGCAATGAGTGCTGGACTGAGGATGGAAAATATATTAATTCATCAGATAATTCTACGGCTATTAATATTAACGGGCTGAACAAGGAAGCAGGTATCGCCCGGATAACCTCCTGGCTCGAGTCGAACAAACTTGGAAAGGCAAAGGTTAATTACAAACTCCGCGACTGGCTCTTCAGCAGGCAAAGGTACTGGGGTGAACCATTCCCTGTTATCCACTGGGAAGATGGTGAAATAACCGTACTAAATGAACAGGATCTTCCTCTTGAACTGCCTCAGCTTGAAAAATATCTTCCCGGAGAATCGGGAGAATCACCTCTTGCCAATTCAGATGAATGGCTGAATGTAATTGACAAAAACGGCAGGAAAGGAAGACGGGAAACCAACACCATGCCTCAATGGGCAGGGTCGTGCTGGTACTACCTGCGATTTATCGATCCAAAAAATGACAAGCTGATTTTCGACAGGGCAAAAGAAAAATACTGGATGCCTGTCGATCTTTATATAGGAGGCGCAGAACATGCAGTACTTCACCTTCTTTACAGCCGTTTCTGGCATAAAGTTTTGTTCGATCTTGGAATTGTCTCAACCGATGAACCTTATCAGAGGTTATTTAACCAGGGTATGATACTTGCATTTGCATATGAAAATGAATCAGGTGCAAAAGTTTCTGCTGATAATGTGGAAGAAAGGGACGGGAAATTCTTAAATACCGAAAACGGTACTGAACTGAAACAGATCGTTGCAAAAATGTCAAAGTCACTTAAGAATGTTGTAAATCCTGACGATGTTGTTGAAAAATATGGTGCCGATTCACTCAGACTATATGAGATGTTCATGGGACCTCTTGATATCACAAAACCATGGGATGATAAAGGAGTTAAAGGAGTATTCGGATTTCTGGGAAGAGCATTCAGGTTCTTTTCAAATCCCGATAATCTTATTCCGGGGAAAGAAGATTCTGAAATTCTGAAAGGACTTCATAAGACTATTAAAAAAGTTGAAGGGGATATTGAAAGCCTCGACTTTAATACGGCAGTCTCAGCGATGATGATCTTTCTTAACCAGGCTGCCAAAAAAGGTAAAGTAACAGACGAAACGGCTTGTACCTTTACGAAGATACTTGCTCCGTTTGCTCCGCACATGGCTGAAGAGTTATGGCAGTTACTTGGACATGATAAAACTCTTACTTATGAACCATGGCCGCTGGTTATTGAAGAATACCTGAAGGAGGATATTTTCGAGTATCCGGTATCATTCAATGGAAAAATGAGGTTCAAAATTGCACTTCCGGTCAACATGAATAAGGATGAGATCATCAGAATCGTTCTTGCTGATGAAAGGTCAGGGAAGTGGCTTGGGACAGCCACTCCTTCGAATATTATTGTAGTTCCGAACAGGATTGTAAATGTCGTAGTTAAGTAATTAAATCTCAGCCATTGATGTTTTATCGGGTAAAAGTCTTAAGTCTTATTTCATTTGTTCTTCTGATAATTTCATGCAAAGATTCAGTAAAGGTCAATCCTGAAAGAATTTCAATAGCACCGGATACAACTGACACCCGGAAAGTTGATAATACTGTTTTCATGTACGGAATACCCTCCGACTCTTTTAACCTTGTTTCCGGTCATATTAAGCGAAACAGATTTCTCTCAACTATCCTGCTTGAAAATGGCATAACTATGCAGGAAATCGATATGGTAATAAAGAATTCTTCTTCGGTTTTTGATGTCCGTAATATCCGGTCTGGAAACAGCTATACACTTTTTTGTGATAAAGACAGTATTGGCCGGGCCAGGTACCTTGTATACGAACATGATCCCTCAACCTGTTATGTTTTCAGTTTTAACGACTCCCTCAATATCACTCCATACAGGAAGGAGATTAAAAAGGTCATTAAGTATGCTTCCGTCACAATAGAGACTTCTCTCTGGGATGCAATGATGACAGGAGGATTACATCCTTCGCTTGTGGTTCAATTATCTGAAATATATGCATGGACTGTAGATTTCTTCGGTCTTCAGAAAGGTGACAATTTTAAGGTTATTTATGAAGAGATGTCAATTGATGAAAAATCGATGGGTGTGGGGAAAATTTACGGAGCACAATTCTCACGTGCAGGTTCGACTATTATTGCAATACCCTTTGTTCAGGATGGGAAAGAGGGCTTTTATGACAGCGATGGGAATAGCCTTAGAAAAGCATTTCTCAAAGCCCCGCTTCAGTTTTCCAGAATAAGTTCCAGGTTTTCATCAAGCAGGTTACATCCCATACTCAGAATACGACGGCCGCATTTTGGTGTTGATTATGCAGCTCCGGTTGGTACCCCCGTTCATGCAATCGGTGACGGGAGAGTTACCCAGGCTGGCTCCGAAAACGGATCCGGAAGAATTGTCAGAATAGTGCACAATAGTGTATATTCCACTGCCTATTTGCATCTCAGCCGGTTTGGGCCGGGTATTGGATCAGGAGTTTCTGTTAAACAGGGTGATATAATCGGGTATGTTGGCAGCAGCGGACTATCTACCGGGCCTCATCTTGATTTCAGATTTTATAAAAACGGATCACTTGTCGATCCTCTTTCTGTCGAAGCACCACCTGTTGAGCCGGTTTCAGAGGAAAACAAAACCATGTTCGGGAAATCGAAAACTGTCGTATTAAGTTTGCTGGAAACATTTTAAGATTGAACAGAAATTTTCATAACAAGGTCTTCGATGACTTTGGGATAATATTCATATTCGAGGACATGTACTTTCGCAGCAAGCGTGTCAGGGGTATCAGAAGGATCTACTTTGCACTTTGCCTGAAAAATAATATCTCCTTCATCGTATAGCTGATTAACATAATGAATTGTGATACCCGATTCTTTTTCACGATTAGCAATTACAGCTTTATGAACCGTTTCTCCATACATCCCTTTTCCTCCATACCCGGGTAATAAAGCAGGATGGATATTTATAATCCGTCTTTCATATTGGTTCAGGATATTTTCAGGAACAAGCCATAAAAATCCTGCCAGAACAATAAAGTCAGTTTTATATAATAAAAGGTACCGGAGTACTTTTTCAGTCACATATAATTCTTTACGGTCGAAAAAAACTGATCTTACTTCAAGTGTTGCAGCCCTCTTTAATACGGTTGCTTCACGCTTATTAGACAAAACAAGACTTACTTTGGCAGTGTTTTTGTTCGAAAAGTATTTAATTATGTTTTCAGCATTGGTCCCGGAACCGGAAGCAAAAATTGCTATATTTCTCATTTTGTGATAATTAACTATTTATAATACCCATTTGATACATTAACTTAAAATAAGATTATTTTATTAATTATCAACACATTAAACTGCAAGACAAATAAAAAACATCAAATCATTTGAAAATAAAGTACAAATATATTTCTTTGCATGGTACTAAATTATTATTAATTAAAAATTATTATTATGTCTGACATTGCCACAAGAGTAAAAGAGATCATAGTTGATAAACTTGGAGTTGATGAATCTGAAGTAACGCCTGAAGCCAGTTTCACAAACGATCTGGGAGCAGACTCTCTTGACACTGTTGAGTTAATCATGGAGTTTGAAAAAGAATTCAATATCGGAATCCCCGATGATCAGGCTGAAAGCATCAGTACTGTAGGTGATGCTATTAAGTACATTGAGGAGAATGCAAAATAGTATTGCATTTATAATAATCCATTTATGAGAAGAGTTGTAGTAACTGGCCTGGGAGCATTAACTCCTCTGGGTAATAATTTGCATGAATATTGGGAAGGACTTAAAAATGGGATAAGCGGATCGGTAATGATCACCCGTTTTAATACGGAAAAGTTCAAGACTAAATTTGCCTGCGAATTAAAGGGTTACGACTCCTCGACGTATTTCGACAGAAAAGAGGCCAATAAGCTGGATTTATATGCCCAGTTTGCTCTTATTGCATCTGACGAAGCGATTATTGATTCGGGAATAATTCTTGATAAGATCAATAAGGACAGAATTGGTGTGGTCTGGGCATCTGGTATTGGAGGTCTTGAAACATTTTATCAGGCTATAAAGGGTTTTGTTGATGGTGACGGGACACCCCGCTTCAGTCCTTTTTTTATTCCAAAGATGATCAGCGACATTGCGGCAGGACAGATCTCAATAAAATACGGATTCCGCGGACCTAATTTTTCTACAGTTTCTGCATGTGCCTCTTCAACAAATGCTATTATTGACGCTGTTAACTACATCCGTCTCGGTAAAGCTGACATATTTGTCACCGGAGGATCCGAAGCAGCAATCAATGAGCCAGGAATAGGAGGTTTCAATGCAATGCAGGCACTCTCTACCAACAACGAAGAGTATAAAACAGCTTCAAGGCCTTTCGATCAGACCCGCGATGGTTTTGTAATGGGTGAAGGCGCAGGAGCTCTTATTGTTGAGGAAATGGAGCATGCGGTTGCGAGAGGGGCAAAGATCTATGCAGAATTAGTCGGAACAGGAATGACAGCTGACGCCTTTCACCTTACTGCACCCCACCCTGAAGGACTTGGTGCATATAATGTAATGAAACTGGCTGTAAATGATGCCTGCCTGAACTTAAATGATATTGATTACATCAATGTGCATGGTACCGCAACTCCTCTGGGTGATGTTTCTGAAACTAAAGCCATTTTTAAAGTATTCGGAGAACATGCTTACAAACTTAATATCAGCTCTACAAAATCAATGACCGGGCACCTCCTTGGAGCTGCAGGTGCTGTAGAAGCCATTGCATCCATTATGGCAGTTGTTCATGATATTGTTCCTCCTACGATAAACTTCAAAGTTCCGGATCCTGCAATTGATCAGAAACTGAATCTGACCCTCAACAGAGCTCAACACAGAAAAATCAACGTAGCCATCAGCAATACCTTCGGATTTGGAGGCCATAATGCTTCTGTCGTTATTAAAAAAGCTGAGCTTTAGTGTCTTTATTCCACAGAAGAATAAACGGTACGTATATTCTTGATAAACGGGAGTTTGGGTCCCGTTTAAGAAGAATATTAGGCTTTCGTCCGGGGAATCTCCGCATATATGAAATTGCATTTATTCACCGCTCAGCCTCATTAACCCTCCCCGATGGCAAAAGAATAAATAATGAAAGGCTCGAATATCTGGGCGATGCAGTGCTTGATGCAATCCTTTCAGATTACCTTTTTGAAAAATTCCCCGATGGCAATGAAGGATTCATGACTAAAATACGATCACGGATCGTAAACAGGGAAGTCCTTAACCAACTTGCAATATCTATGGGGATAAATAATATCCTTGTAAGCAATATAAGCTCTACTCATTCCACGAGAAATCTATACGGAGATGCTCTTGAAGCACTTATCGGAGCAGTATTTCTTGATAAGGGATTTAAAAAGACAAAAAAACTCTTTATCAGCAAGGTATTTAATAAATACCTTAACATGGATAATATTATCAATACCGATACCGATTATAAAAGTCTTGTATTTGAATGGGTACAGAAACATAAGACAAATCTCATTTTTACATATAATGAAGAATATGATTTCAATTTGAAAAAGTCTGTTTTTTCCGCATCACTTATTATTGATAATGAAGAATTTGGTACCGGCCACGGTTCATCCAAAAAAGAAGCTGAGCAGGAAGCTGCAGGTAAAGCCTGGTTAAGACTTAAAGATATTTCTGCCGATAATGTTTAATATATTGATCTTTTCCTAACTTTATGTCTTAAGGTTACAAAAAATGAAGAGTCCACAAAAAATAACCCGGGTTCAACTGGATATCAATGAACAGGATGAGCTTTTTATTTTTGGAATAGTCTCAGCAGATCCTGATTATAAACTTTCTCTGAAACTAAATAAAAAACTTCATATATTTCTGAGGAACACCTCTCCAATTGAATTTCAGGATGATAGCGGAAATGAACTGATTTTCAGTAGGTTCTCAGACATCAGCAGAGTTCCGGATTCAGTTTTTAATCTTATTTCAAACAGATCGGGAATAAATTTCCTTTTGAAAAAACTTAAAAACATTGATTATATTTTGCAATTACATGATCCCGGAAATAATTACGATTTAGGCCAGCTCTCAGCTCGACTAAAGGAAATTGATACGGTTACTGCTGTTTTTAAATTAGATTTTAAAACTCTGAAAGATAAGAATCTGGGATACCTGGCACATTAAAAACAAAAACCCTCAACAGCTCAGTTTGTCTGAATAAGAATAAAAAAAGAAGAGCCGCCTGGGAGGCGGCTCACTTTTTGATAACCCTAAAACTAACCTAACCTATGAAAAAAACCTCTATCTTTTATAATTCAAATATCATGCCAAATGCTTTACAAAGATATGCACAGTAATTTTAATAAAAAAATAAATTCATTTAAATAGTTGAATATTAACAATATTTTAATGAAATGTTAAAATTTTTTATTGTTTGGGGTTCCTGTAAAGAATAGTTACCATCAATACCCACTGTTTGTTGTTAAAGAAAGTTAAAGAATAGATTAATAAGATATATACCCGTACTTTTGTAACTGTATGAAGCGGAAAACAATAGTATTGCTGGCAATATTTTTTTTTCTGGCTATTTCAGGCCTTATCCTTATACAGTTGTACTGGATACAAAATGCCATTGCCATTACTGACCAGCAATTCCGTTATAATGCAAATAAAGCTCTTGAATCGGTAGCTCTTGACCTGGAAGAACAGGAACTCATAAACCGGATTGTTGAAGAAATTGATCCTGCATCATCAGATTCGGTTACAGCCATTGTCCCGGCCAACTCACCACTTGCAAGAAAACTACAGGGATACCAGCCAATTTCAGAGCTACTTGAGACATATGGCCTCAGAGATCCTGATAAACCTTATGTAATTACCAATGCGGGGCAAAAAATTTATATTTCGGCAAAAGAAATCTCCCCATTCCCCGAAGAAGAAATCCCTGAACCTTCCGCGCAAACAATTAGTGCAGGATTGACAGGAAGAGTCAGCAATAAAATTATCTTTCTTGAAAATATTATGGAGAAGATTCTTCGTACAACTCCCGATATCAGGGATAGAATTGATCCTGAAAAATTAAACGGACAACTCAGAGCTGCTCTTAACAACGTCGGGATTCATCTTGATTTTGAATTCTCAATCCGTTCCGGCCGTTTGGGAACTATCTGGACTACTCCCGGATTTACCGACAAACCCGGGACAAATAAATTCATCATACAGCTTTTTCCAAACGATCCTGTCTCAAGTCAGAATCAGATAGTATTGTATTGCCTCCAGGAACAGCAATATAAATTTGAAAAAATCGGCAGCCTTGGCATCTTATCCCTTCTGTTTACGCTCCTGTTGCTCATACTTTCCACAGGCACATTTATTGTGATCTTCCGGCAGAAAAAGATGTCGGAGATCAGGAGCGACTTCATTAACAATATGACACATGAGCTAAAAACGCCAATCTCTACCATTTCCCTGGCCTCACAGATGATGGCCGATAAAACTATCCCTGATAAAAACAAAAATATTGACCACCTGGCCAGAGTTATTTCCGATGAGAGTATGAGACTCAAATTCCAGGTTGAGAAAGTTCTCCAGATGGCAATCTTTGAAAAAATGAAAACAAAGCTCAGTTTTTCAGAGATGGATATTAATAACATCATTGATAAAGCTGTTGATAATTTTACCCTTCAGATTGAAAACCGCAAAGGATCAATTAAGAAAGATTTCCAGGCTGAAAATCCTGTTGCCCTGGTTGATGAGATACACTTCCTTAATGCAATTTCCAATCTGATTGATAATGCAATTAAGTACTCAAAAGAAAAACCCGAGGTAATAATATCGACCAGAAACAATAAAAAAGGAATTATAATATCTGTTGAAGACAAGGGTATAGGAATCAGTAAGGAAAACATGAGGAGGATTTTTGACAAGTTCTATCGTGTCCATTCCGGTAATGTTCATAATGTAAAAGGATTTGGCCTCGGTTTAAGTTATGTCAAAAAGGTCGTCGAAGAACATAATGGAATTATCAGGACAGACAGCCAGCTTAATAAAGGAACAAAATTTACATTGTTTATTCCACAAAACAGATTGAAATGAATAAAAAAATTCTTCTTGCTGAAGATGACAGCAATCTTGGTATTTTGTTAAAAAACTATCTAAATGCGAAAGACTATGAGACTGCTCTTTTCATTAACGGCAGGGCGGCTCTTGAAGCCTTTTCAACAGGCACATTTACCCTTTGCATCCTTGATATAATGATGCCTGAAATGGACGGGCTGGCACTTGCAAGGGAAATTCGTGCTGTCGATCCTGTAATACCGATAATTTTTCTGACTGCCAAACACCAGCAAGATGATATCATTGAAGGATTCAAGACCGGAGCAGATGATTATATCACTAAACCTTTTTCGATGGAGGAATTGCTCTATCGGATCGAAGCAATTCTCAGAAGGACAACAGGATCAGAAGTTACAAGAAAAGAGGAATTATACGAATTAGGAGGATATTCATTTGACATTAAGATGCAGTTACTTGTTTTCAGGGACCAGTCAATCAAACTTACAACAAAGGAATCAGAGTTGCTTGGACTTTTATGCCGTCACAAAAACGAGATACTTGAGCGCAATTATGCCCTCAGGACGATCTGGATTGATGACAACTATTTCAATGCCAGGAGTATGGATGTTTACATTACCAGGTTAAGGAAATATCTTAAAAAAGATCCGTCTGTAAAAATACTTAACGTCCACGGGAGGGGTTACAGACTCATTTGCTGAAAAAAGACTCTTAGGTTGCACTGATTTGAACTGTATTTTCAGTCAAGTTTTAATACAGCTAGAAACGCCTGCTGGGGAACTTCAACATTTCCGACCTGTCTCATTCGTTTTTTACCTTTCTTCTGTTTTTCAAGAAGTTTTCTCTTCCGGGTAATGTCTCCTCCGTAACATTTTGCAGTTACATCTTTTCTGACCGCTTTTACTGTCTCTCTTGAAATAATCTTTGCGCCGATGGCTGCCTGAATCGCAATATCGAACTGTTGACGGGGAATGAGTTCTTTCAGCTTAATGCACATTTTCCGTCCAAAATCATATGCATGTCCTCTGAAAATAAGCGTTGACAAAGCATCAACCATTTCGCCGTTCAACAGTATATCAAGCCTTACAAGATCGGCTTTCTGATAAGATGTATAATAGTAATCGAATGAGGCGTACCCCTTGGAGATACTTTTAAGTTTATCGTAAAAGTCAAAAACAATTTCTGACAGAGGCATTTCAAAAGTCAGTTCAACCCTGTCGCGTGTAAGATAAACCTGGTTTCTTAATGTCCCCCTTCTATCGATACAAAGGTTCATAATTGATCCTATGTAATCCGACAAAGTAATTACCTGTGCAATAATATAAGGTTCTTCAATTCGATCGATATAGTTGACGGCGGGTAACCCGGAAGGATTGTGAACGTCTATCTCTTCTCCTTTTGTCGTATAAGCTTTAAAAGAGACGTTCGGAACAGTCGTAATGACTTCCATGTTAAACTCCCTGTCGAGGCGCTCCTGAATAATTTCCATGTGCAGTAACCCGAGGAATCCGCACCTGAATCCAAAACCAAGCGCTGCTGATGATTCCGGAATAAATGTGAGGGAAGCATCATTTAACTGGAGTTTTTCGATCGATACTCTGAGGTCTTCATACTCGTCGGCATCAACAGGGTATAATCCGGCAAAAACCATTGGTTTAACATCTTCAAATCCGGAAATGGCTTTATCACAAGGATTTTTGACCTGTGTTATAGTATCTCCGACCTTTACTTCAGAGGAAATTTTCATTCCGGAAATAATATAGCCGACATCACCGGCACCAAGTTCTTCACGGGGATCCTGTTTCAGTTTCAGTACTCCGATCTCTTCTGCATTATATTCATGACCGGTACTGAAAAACTTGACCCGGTCACCTTTCCTTATTGTTCCGTTAATGATTTTAAAGTACGCAATGATACCCCTGAATGAATTAAAGATCGAGTCGAAGATCAGAGCCTGCAAAGGGGCATCGGGGTTACCCTCAGGAGGCGGGATTCGGTTTACAATTTCGGTGAGGATCCTTTCAACACCCATTCCGGTTTTTGCACTGGCTTCGATAATATCTTCCCGTCTGCATCCAACCAGGTCAACTATCTGATCTTTAACCTCCTCAGGCATAGCATTTGCCATATCCATCTTGTTAAGAACAGGTATTATTTCAAGGCTATGGTCGATAGCCATGTAGAGGTTGGATATTGTTTGTGCCTGAATTCCCTGGGTTGCATCAATTACAAGTAAAGCCCCTTCACACGCAGCAATTGATCTTGATACTTCATACGAAAAATCAACGTGACCTGGTGTATCGATAAGGTTTAAGAAATATTTTTTACCATTTTGGACATATTCCATCTGAATTGCATGGCTCTTTATTGTAATGCCCCTTTCCCTTTCAAGGTCCATATCGTCGAGCACCTGGGCCTGATATTCTCTCTCCGTTATTGTATTGGTCTTTTCAAGCAATCTGTCAGCCAGGGTACTTTTACCATGGTCGATATGAGCTATAATACAGAAATTACGGATTTTTTTCATCAATTAAGCGATCTTATAATCAGGTGCAAATATATAAAATTATCGACATCCCTTATAAAAAGAGAGCCCTTCGCCTGATGGCTGAAGGGCTCTGTAATACACCTGAACTATTTTACATCATCCCTGGCATTCCACCACCCATTCCCTGAGGAGACATGGCCGGATGTTCTTCTTTCTCTTCAACTACAACAGCTTCAGTTGTCAGGAACATTCCTGCAATGGATGCTGCATTCTCGAGAGCAACGCGGACAACTTTAACAGGATCAATAACGCCTGATGCATAAAGCTTTTCAAATTTATCGGTTTGTGCGTTGTATCCGTAATCACCTTTCCCGGATTTTACAGTCTGGGCAACAACTGCTCCCTCTTTACCTGAATTGATAGCTATCTGACGTAAGGGTTCTTCAATTGCACGTTTAACTATTTCAATACCAGTTGTCTGATCTTCATTAGCACCTTTAAGATTCTCAAGAGCAGCAATTGCACGTATATAGGCTACACCGCCACCAGGGACAATACCTTCCTCAATCGCAGCACGTGTTGCATGAAGTGAATCATCAACGCGGTCTTTCTTCTCTTTCATTTCAACTTCAGAAGAAGCTCCAATATAGAGAACGGCAACACCACCTGCTAGTTTAGCAAGACGTTCCTGTAATTTTTCTTTATCATAATCAGAAGTAGTAGTTGTCATCTGCTGTTTGATCTGCGCGACGCGTGCTTTGATCATATCTTTGTCGCCGGCACCGTTCACAATTGTCGTATTTTCTTTATTTATTGTAACTTTTTCTGCTGTGCCAAGCATATCGAGAGTTGTGTGTTCGAGTTTCAGACCTTTCTCTTCTGAAATAACTGTACCACCTGTCAGAATGGCAATATCTTCAAGCATCTCTCTCCTTCTGTCGCCAAATCCGGGAGCTTTTACTGCACATACCTTTAGAGAACCGCGCAAACGGTTCACAACAAGAGTTGCAAGAGCTTCACCTTCTACATCTTCTGAAATAATTAACAGAGGACGTCCGGTTTGTGCTGTTGACTCAAGAATAGGAAGCATATCCTTCATAGTGGAAACCTTCTTGTCGTAGATAAGTATATATGGGTTTTCAAGTTCCGCTTCCATCTTCTCAGCATTGGTTACAAAATATGCGGAGATATATCCACGGTCGAATTGCATACCTTCAACAACTTCTACTGAGGTTGAGGTTCCTTTTGATTCTTCTACTGTGATAACACCTTCTTTATGAACCTTACTCATAGCTTCAGCAATGAGTTTTCCGATCTCCTGATCATCATTAGCAGCAATTCTTGCAACCTGTTCAATTTTGCTCAGGTCGTCACCGATTACTTTTGCCTGTGATTTAAGATGTGCTACAACTTTTTCAACTGCTTTGTCAATACCTCTTTTTAT
>JBGOZX010000089.1:0-17194 GCA_041480425.1 Bacteroidia bacterium | reverse complement strand
TTCCAATATTGTGTTTTCATATGGTATGGGCAACATCCACAGGGAGAACCAGGAAAAAAGGGTGACAGTTACCTATAACTTCAACGATGAGATTAAAAACTCCAAAGATCTTCTTGAGGGTGCCAGACTGGAGATTGAATCAATAGTTGCAGGACTGAATATCCCATCAGGGATTGCTGTTGAGGTCGTTCATGAGGAGAATCAGCTGAAAGATTTCTATTACCTTATCGGAGTCGCATTTCTTCTGATATTCATGATACTTGCGGCTGTTTTTGAATCGCTTGCAACTCCAGTAGTTCTGATGTTCAGCATCCCTCTTGCTGCTCTTGGATCACTAATTGCATTGATACTTACCGGAAATTCTCTGTTGAATGCAAATACCCTTACGGGTTTTCTTATTCTGCTCGGAGTAGTCGTTAATAATGGGATCATCCTGATTGATTATACCAATATTTTGCGAAAGAGAGGAAACAGGGTTCATAGAGCATTAATGACTGCCGGCGTTGCCCGGTTGCGTCCCATTCTTATAACAGCATCCACAACTGTAATAGCAATGGTTCCACTTGCAATGGGGCAGGCCGAGTATGTCTCTGCAATTGGAGCTTCATTCGCAATCACTGTGATAGGTGGATTAACACTAAGCACACTTCTTACTTTAGTTTTTATACCTACCTTTTATATCGGGCTGGAGAATACATTAAAATGGTTCTATTCATTGGGTTGGAAAAACAAAATCATACAGATCTTTTTATTTGCTGTGATGATATTTCTGATTTACAGCTATATAGATAAATTCCTCTGGAAGCTCATTACATCAATTCTGGTTTTGATTTTGATCCCGGCAAGTGCCTGGTTTGTAATGAATAGTTTAAGAAAAGCCAGAGAAACTGTTATCTCCCCTGATGAAAATATCAACATTTATGTTCAGAGCCTGGTAAAGATCTATGAAAGAGAAAACCGCTGGGCCAGAGAATGGAAAGCAGGAGCAAGAATCAGAAAACGATTAGGCCTGGAAAAAAAATATACTTCCTGGAAAGATATAAGCCAGATAACCTGGCAGGTACCTTTACTGGGTTTTATTATCTATTTCACCTATTTCTACCTTGATAAGGGATTCTGGATATTTGTTTTCAGCATAGTAACATGGTTCTTTTTATCAGGAGTCTGGACAGCCTTCAGCGAACTCTTTACAAACCTGACTGCAAACGGAGAAAGAAGATGGCTGAAAAAAATAGCAGGGATCACCGATTTTGTTATTTTCTGGATAATTCCACTTCTTAACCTCATCTGGTTCCAGCTTAAATGGGAAAACCTTGCTGTTGTTCTGATTCTTGGATTCATATGGTTCACAGGCTTGTTTATTTATAAAACCGGGCAAAAGCTGACCAGGGAAAATATTGATATCTACCGACTGGAGGGTAGGTTTAAAGGGCTGAGAAAGACTGTTTATAAGATTGTTGCAGCAGTACCTTTGATAGGTAAAAAGAAAAAACCATTTAAAGCATTGAGTTGTGTTTCTCTTAATATTGGCAATGGAATGTTCGGGCTTCTTGGTCCAAACGGGGCAGGAAAAACAACCCTGATGAGAATAATCTGCGGGATCCTCGAACAGAGTTATGGCAAGGTTTGGATCAATGGTCTCGACACCCAGAAAATGAGGGAGGAGCTACAGGGACTAATCGGTTATCTGCCGCAGGAATTCGGAAGCTATGAGAACATGACAGCACATGAATATCTTCATTATCAGGCAATGCTGAAAAATATTATCGACGTAAAGACCAGGGAAGAGAGAGTTACTTATGTTCTGAATGCTGTTCACATGGATGACCGCAGACACGATAAGATCGGGTCCTATTCCGGAGGAATGAAGCAAAGAATGGGAATTGCTCAGATACTGTTACACCTTCCCCGTATCCTTGTTGTTGATGAGCCTACCGCTGGTCTTGACCCAAGAGAACGAATCAGGTTCAGAAATCTGCTGGTTGAACTCAGTCGCGAAAGAGTGGTAATATTCTCAACTCATATAATTGAGGATATTTCAAGCTCATGCAATCAGGTTGCAGTGCTTAATAAGGGTATGCTGAGATACCTTGGAAAACCTATCGACATGACAAAAGAGGCGGAGGGACATGTCTGGCAATTCAATATCCCGGGAAAGGACTTTGGAACCTTTGTTGAAAATCACCTTGTTGTGCACCATATGTCGGAAGGTGACAATGTCAGAGTAAGGGTAATTTCCGAGTTTTCGCCATGGGAAGGTGCTGTCAATGCAAGTCCTAATCTTGAAGATGCTTACCTGTGGCTGCTCAGAAGGAAAAATCATTCGGAATCTGTAAATAATGAATCAGCAAATAAATGAAAACTAATAACTTATATAACATTTCCACTCTCATCTATAAAATGATTGTTTATAATTTGCGCATAATCTTTGCAAATAAGTTTATCTGGTTTCTTGCAGGATCGGTATTGTTCTACCTTGGATTATCAGTTATTTATGTCTTCTCCAATGATGTATCGAGAATGGATGATCTTTACGGTGTTTTCCTCTTTTCGGGACTGCTGCTTGTATTTTATCCTTCAGCATTCGGAATCCAGAATGATCAGGATGCCCGGACCATTGAGATCCTGTTCGGAATTCCCAACTACAGGTATAAAGTCTGGCTTGTAAGGATAGTCCTGATCTTTGTAATTGCTTTCCTTATAATGCTTGTTTTTACCTTTCTCTCCTCAGTTCTGATCGTGAAATTCCGTTTTGTAAATATGACGGCACAGGTAATGTTACCTGTTTTGTTTCTTGGTTTAATGGCGTTCATGCTATCAACTGTAGTCAGGAACGGAAACGGAACGGCGGTTTTAATGATCATCTTTGGCCTGTTCTTTATGATCCTGAGCGATGCTCTCCGTAAAAGCCAGTGGAATGTATTCCTTAATCCCTACAACCTTCCATACGATGTAAATGAGACAACCTGGGCAATTATTACTCTTAAAAACCGGATCATCCTGATATCCGGATCAATAATATTTTTACTGGCTGCTCTGTTCAATCTGCAGAAGAGGGAGAAGTTTATGTAGATTTTTTGTCTTGCGTTTTGCGAATCAATTAATTGTAACATAATAGCCCTCTCCTGATGGCGCGGATTTGTAATCCGTGCCATAAGTCTGATTGGAATTAGCACGGATTGCAAATCCGCGCTAACAACAACTTATTCAAACGGATGCTCTTTCCTGAAATCAGGCCTGTAATTCTGATAGCTTTTAATATCCTGAACCCAGCCATTTCTGAATCCAAGATTTTCCATAGCTTCTTCTACAGCTTCGTACTCAGCTTTGTATAGTGTACGGTTTAATAAGGCATGATTATTTACAAATGGGGTGGGGTGATACTGCGACATCAATGAAAGATGTATCCCTTTGGATAATTCTTCTGCAATTGTTTTTAAAACTTTTTTACTCTCTTCTACATGCCCCGGTAAAACAAGATGACGAAGGAGAATCCCGTTTTCTGCCCTACCCTTTTCGTCAGTTTTTAGTACCGAACCTTTCTGATAAAACATCTCTTTAATGGCCCGGAGGGCTACTTCAGAGTAATCATAAGCATCTGAATATTCTTTTCCAATCTTCGGTGTAACATATTTATAATCGGGCAGATAAACATCAATCACCCCATCCAGGTTTCTGATAGTCTCTGGCTTATCGTAACTATTTGTATTATAAACCGTTATTGGTTTCAAACCGCGTGCATTCAACCCTCTGATAATTACCTTTACCTGGGGAACTACATGCGAAGGGGAAACAAATCCCACTGCTTTTATCCCTTTTGAAAGGATTTGTGTAACAGTATTGAGAGCCTCCGTCAAACTCATGGAACTCCTTCTGCATTCCTCACCAGGTCTGCTTATTTCATGATTCTGACAATAAATACAATGGAGGTTGCACCCTGAAAAAAAAATATTGCAAATACCATCAGGTCCGCTTATTGAAGGCTCTTCACCCCTGTGAATGCAGATAGAAGCAATATTCATACCGGCATCGGTTCCGCAATATCCCGTCCCGCCTTCAAACCTGTTTACCCGGCATTCACGCGGACATAAAGTACAATCCCGGAGAAGATGTATCTCTTCTTCAAGGTATTGTAATTCGATTTCTGACAATGATCCGGTCATCCAACTTCATATTTAATTGCCATAAATATTTGGCAATATAATAATTATATGTACCTTTGCATCCGAATTGAGGGGTGATTGAGACCAAGGGGACCAGAGTCCCCTATTTTATTATCGGTTTTCAAAGCATGATTGATAAGAACAAAATAGAATTATCGGTAAAAGAGTTCATTAGTGGAACCGGACTTTTTCTTGTCGCTGTTAAAGTGAGCAGTTCAAACAGGATCACTGTGCTTGCTGACAGAAAAGAAGGGATCACAATTGATGAATGTGTTTCAATACACCGTCATATTGAAAATATCCTCGATCGTGATAAAGAGGATTTTGAACTGCAGGTTTCTTCTCCGGGTCTTGATTTGCCTTTCGGAGTCATTGAACAATACTATAAAAATGAAGGTAAGAAGGTAGAGGTGGTGGACAACGAAGGGTCAAAGTTCTCTGGAAGACTTAAAAATGTTACTGATGGAGGATTTGAGCTGGAAACAGAAATGAAAGTCAAAGGAAAGACAAAAGAGTTAAAGGATATTTCCTTTAATTTTGATCAGATAAAATCAACAAAAGTAGTTTTAACAATTAAATAATTTCAAGAAGTTTATACCAGATGGAAAATGTTAATTTGATCGATACCTTTTCGGAATTTAAAGAGCTGAAAAATATTGACCGCCCTACTATGATGAGCGTTCTTGAAGATGTTTTCAGAAGCATGCTGGCAAAGAGATTTGGTTCGGCTGACAATTTTGACATAATTGTCAATATCGACAAGGGTGACTTTGAAATATGGAGAAACAGGGAAGTTGTTGATGACAATGACCTGACAGATCCCAACACACAGATACCTCTTTCAAAGGCAAAGGAAATTGATGAAGATTATGAAGTAGGTGAAGAAGTCTCAGATGAAGTTAAATTCCTTGATTTTGGCAGAAGGGCAATATTATCACTGAGGCAAAATCTGACTGCAAGAATTCTTGATCTTGAAAAAAACAATATATATATCAAGTATAAAGACAGGATCGGGGAGATAGTCACCGGAGAGGTTTACCAGGTTTGGAAGAGAGAAATTCTGGTTCTTGATGATGATGGTAATGAGCTGATAATCCCAAAAAGTGAGCAGATTCCTTCAGATCATTTCCGTAAGGGTGACTCAATCAGGGCGGTTGTCATTAAAGTGGAAATGAGGAACAACACTCCTTTTATCATCCTGAGCCGTAATTCCCCCGTATTTCTTGAAAGGCTCTTTGAGCTGGAAGTACCGGAAATATTTGATGGTCTTATAACGATTAAAAAGATTGTAAGGGTTCCCGGTGAGCGTGCCAAAGTGGCAGTTGAATCCTATGACGAGAGAATTGACCCTGTCGGTGCTTGTGTTGGAATGAAAGGCTCAAGGATACACGGTATAGTAAGGGAACTCCGTAATGAAAATATCGATGTTATCAATTACACTACCAATAACCAGTTGTTTATCCAGAGAGCTCTTAGCCCGGCAAAAATTACCTCAATCAAGCTTGTTGAAGAGACAAAAAGGGCTGAGATTTATCTGAAACCTAATGAAGTATCCCTTGCTATTGGTAAAGGAGGGCTGAATATAAAGCTTGCAAGCCAGCTTACCGGTTATGAGATAGATGTTTACAGAGAGCCGGGTGGCGAGGATGAGGAAGATGTCAATCTCGAGGAATTCGGCGATGAAATTGAAGACTGGATAATCGAAGAGCTGAAAGCTATTGGCTGCGATACTGCCAGAAGCGTTCTGAACCTATCAATCAGTGACCTGGTCAAGAGGACCGACCTTGAAGAAGAAACCGTTAAAGAAGTTGTTAATATTCTCAGAGCTGAATTTGAATAATATTTATCCAAACATTAAAAAGACCGGCTTAAGTTTTTAAAGTTTTAAGAAAGACAAAGCATATCTATGACAGATGATATTAAGGCAACGAGATTAAGTAAAGCAGCCCGTGAATTCAACGTGGGAATATCCACTATTGTGGAATTCCTTCATAAAAAGGGTTTTGATCTTGATCCAAATCCAAATACAAAACTCCCGCATGAAGCATATCTTTTGCTTATTAAAGAATATAGCAGTGATATAAGTGTAAAAAAAGAATCTGAAAAGCTTATTTTCAAAGATCTCCATAGGAAAAAGGAGACAGTCTCTATAGACGATTTTTCTGAAAAAAGTACCATTGAAGATTCGGAAGGAGATGAGGACATCCTTATTAAGGACACTTCGGTCATTAAAAAAATAGTTGATATAAAGACCGAGATTAAAAAACCTGATATTAAACTGGTTGGGAAGATTGACCTTGAAAAAACCTTAAAACCAAAAACTGAAAAGCCGGAACCACCCAAGGAAGTTCAGGAACAGAAATCTTTAAAGGAAGCTGACGTTCCTAAAAAAACAGTAAAGAAAAATGCTGTTGATGAAAAGGAAAAAACAACCACAGAAGAAGTAGTTAAAGAGGAAAAAGCAAAATCAAATATTGATCTTCATATTGTCGGTAAGATTGACCTCGATACTATAGTTAAGGATATCAAGCTTCCAAAGAAAGAAGAAAAAGAAAAGCCAAAAGACAAAGGCAAAGAAGAAGAAATTATTTCACAGAAAGAAAAAGTCGCCTTAAAGGAAAAAGTAATAGAGGTTGCCGATAAAATAGCTTCAGAAGCTGTAACCGAAGAACTCCCGGTCGATGAAATTATTGATAATGAACTCTTACTGGAGCAGGAAGAGGATCTGGTAAAGTTATTCAAACCGGAGTTTAAAAAATTATCGGGACTTACAGTTGTTGGAAAGATTGATCTTCCTTTGGAAGAGAAAAAGAAAACAACACCATATCAACCTGTAAAGATTGACGGTGATTCCGATTTCAGGAGAAAGAAGAGAAGGAAGAGAATATCAAAAGAAAAAGAGCAGGTTCCTTTAGTTAAACCCGTTTCTGCTGATAAGAAGGAAAAACCCGGTAAAAAATTTATAAAGAAAAGACCTGTCAGGGCTGAAGTGGATGAGGAAGAGGTTCAGAAGCAGATAAAAGAGACTCTGGCACGACTTACTACAAAGGGAAAATCGAAAGGATCAAGGTACCGCAGGGAGAAAAGAGATGCTATCAGCCAGAAACATCGTGAGGTAGAAGATAAAATTGAACAGGATAAGAAAATTCTGAAGGTGACTGAATTCGTGTCGGTAAATGAACTATCCTCGATGATGAATATTCCAGTCACCGAAATCATTTCCACCTGTATGAATCTCGGGCTCTTTGTGTCGATAAACCAGCGTTTGGACGCTGAGACAATGGCACTTCTTGCTGATGAGTTCGGGTACAAAGTCGAATTCGTCAGTGCTGAGTTGCTGGAAGCTGTCAGAGAAGAAGAAGATGATGAGAAAGAGCTTAAACCCAGGCCACCTATTGTTACTGTGATGGGACATGTTGACCATGGTAAAACCAAGTTACTTGATTATATCCGCCGGACCAATGTAATTGCTGGTGAAGCCGGAGGTATTACACAGCATATCGGTGCATATGGTGTTATTCTTGACGATGGCCGGCAAATAACTTTTCTCGACACTCCAGGCCATGAGGCTTTTACAGCTATGCGTGCCAGGGGAGCTCAGATAACCGATATTGCAATTATCGTTGTGGCTGCAGATGACGGGGTCATGCTTCAGACGATTGAAGCTATCAATCATGCCTCAGCAGCCGGAGTACCGATTGTCTTTGCAATAAACAAAATTGATAAACCAACTTCCAATCCCGAAAAGATTAAAGAGGCTCTGGCAAATATGAATTACCTTGTTGAAGATTGGGGTGGTAAGTTTCAGTCGCAGGAGATATCAGCAAAAAGCGGACTCAATATTGATCTTCTTCTTGAAAAGGTACTTCTTGAAGCTGAGATGCTTGACCTGAAGGCAAATCCCGACAAATCCGCTCTCGGAACGGTTATTGAATCATCTCTTGATAAAGGCCGTGGATTTACAGCTACTGTTCTGGTAAAAGCAGGTACTCTCAGAATCGGGGATATTATGCTTGCCGGAAGCTGTTTTGGACATGTTAAGGCAATGTATAACGAAAGAGGCCATAAAGTGGATGAGACAGGCCCTGCTACTCCGGCGCTTATATTAGGCCTGAACGGAGCCCCGCAGGCAGGCGACAAATTCAATGTAATGGAAAGCGACCGCGAAGCAAAAGATATTGCAACAAAAAGGGCTCAGCTACAGAGAGAGCAGGGACTTCGAACTCAGAAGCACATTACTCTTGACGAAATAGGCAGACGAATAGCTATCGGTAACTTTCAGGAGCTTAACATTATTGTAAAAGGTGATGTTGATGGATCAGTTGAAGCACTTGGCGATTCTCTTATTAAACTATCTACTCCTGAAATACAGCTTAATATTATTCACAAAGCTGTGGGCCAGATTTCCGAATCGGATGTCCTCCTTGCGGCAGCATCCAATGCTATTATCGTCGGATTCCAGGTGCGTCCTTCAATGAGTGCACGAAAACTTGCAGAAAAAGAGGAAATCGATATTCGATTATATTCAATAATCTACAATGCTATTGAGGAGATTAGATCTGCAATGGAAGGAATGCTCGTTCCTGAACTTAAAGAGGAGATAGTGGCCACCCTTGAGATACGCGAGGTATTCAAAGTAACTAAGGTCGGAACAGTTGCGGGTTGTTATGTTAAAGAGGGAAAGATTACCAGGAATACCAGAGTCCGTATTATCCGCGATGGTATTGTAATATATACAGGGGAACTGGGTTCACTTAAACGCTTCAAAGACGATGTGAAAGAGGTGGTAGGTGGTTATGAATGCGGACTTAACATCTCCAACTTCAATGATATAAAAGTCGGAGACGTTGTTGAAGGATACCAGGAAGTTGAAGTGAAAAAGACACTATAACAGTGCTTGATACTTTTCAGAAGAAAGAAGGTCATTAACTTCTGCCGGATCTGTAAGTTTTATTTTAACCATCCAGCCTTTCCCGTAAGGATCTTTATTCACAACATCAGGTGATTCTTTAAGTTCAGGATTTACTTCAAGGATCTCACCTCCTACCGGCATAAACATGTCTGATACTGTTTTTACTGCTTCAATAGTTCCGAAAACCTCTTCTTTCTTCAGGGTCTCTCCCAACGTTTCAATTTCGATGAAAACAATATCTCCCAATTCACCCTGAGCAAAATCAGTCACCCCTACATATCCAAAGTCACCTTCAATGCGTAGCCATTCATGATCTTTGGTATACAATAAATTTGCCGGTACATTCATATTCCAGATATTTTATAATTTCTTAACTTGTCCCTATTGTACGTATGCTCAAAAATATGGTTTTTTTTATTTATTCAAGGTGATAATAGACATTTTTTGGATATTTCGGAAGCAAGGCGACAGGTGGAACAGAAAGCGCTTATTAATTATCCGTTGAAGAACCTTCAAATACTATTTCGTCTTAATGAGTACTGTTCGTGACAAAAGATCACTTTTTTTACCAGAGCCGGTTTATATGAATTTTGACAGCTTCTCTTCCAATCATTTAACCATGCTTTTCGACCGAAAAGTTTTTTGATCTGTTCCATTTTTTTCTCAGGAATAACTATTATTTCTTTTTCAGAACCATCGCGGTCAGAGGTTCCAGGCTTATCTCGATTCCCGAATCTACTGTCTTACAGGATTTTCCTTCTGCAGATAAAATGTCTTTGTAATTACCTTCATTTTTTACAGGAACAAACAGAGATTGTTTTTTATCTGACCTATTAAAAACAATAACCATTTCTTCCTTTCCCTTTATCCGGTTGTAAGCTAATACCATTTTCTTATCATCGGTAACCGAGAAAGTAAGATCGCCATATATCAGAACAGGATTCTCTTTCCTCATCAAAGCTAGTTTTTTATAGAAAGATAATAATGAAGTATCAGGTTTTACAGCATCCACAGCACGGTTTTTTGAAGGGTCATAGTTAGCCTTTTCATCCTCATAAGTTAAGTCATCCCAAGCGATCGGCTTCCGGCAATCCGGATCATCGGCACCCCACATTCCTACTTCGTCACCGTTCCAAATATGCGGAGCCCCGATAAATGTGAACTGATGGATTAAAAGCAGAATCTGTTCTTTCCTGGTAAGATCATCAGGTTTATTTATCTTATAGTCAGGATTATCGGATGGCTTGGCATTGTACTTGTCCATTGTTTTGTTATACAGGGAAGTTGAAAGTCGCGGAGAATCATGAGTAGCTGCTACATTCATCATGACCTGAAGGTTATTGGTGTCAATGCCTTTATCAATTCTTTCTATTTCGCTGACAAAACCAGTTGGAGTTAAAACAGGTTCAGCCTGTCCGAAGAATCCCCTTGCTATCCTGTACCATCTATAATTCATTATTGCATCATACTGATCTCCTTCAAGATATACTTTGGGATCAAGGAGCTTGTCGGGCCATTCAAGCCACCATATTTCACCAACCAGATAAGCTTCCGGATTAACTGAGCGGACCACTTTCCGATAATCGCGCCAGAAACCCATTGGGATTTCACCTGCAACATCAAGTCTGAAGCCATCTACGCCATCACCGGGATTTCCGTCATTATTAGGGTCAAGCCATCTTTTGGTAACGTTAAAAATATGCTGCTTCAATGATTCTGAATGAAGATTGCCCTCAAATGGCATCACTTTATCATCAGGAGGGATAATATCTTTCCTGAAGACCGGCATATAAGGATTATTACCGCCCCATCCTTCATATTTGAATTCATCAGCAGAAGTTTTTGGATCGTCAAAATCAACTACATTATACCAGTCGACAAACTTTGAGTCCTTACCATTTTTTCTGATATCATTCAGTGCCCAGAAATCACGGCCGGTGTGATTCCATGAATAATCCATTATTACGCGGATACCTCTTTTATGAAATTCTTCAACAACCTTCAAAAACAACCTGTCAGCCGAGGTCCATTTCCATGTAGCCGGATCATCATGTATTTCTGAATTCATTATTGCCGCATCACCTCTGGGATCGGCACCAAAATTCCTGTCGATATGTGTGTAATTGCGTGCGTCATATTTATGCAGTGAAGGAGAATCATTTAGTGGATTGAAGTAAATTGCAGTAACTCCCAGTGCCTGTATATAATCCATTTTATCAAGAACCCCTTGCAGATCTCCTCCATAACGACGGGCCTGAATTTTCGAATAGAATCCGTTTGCTTTCACACTATCCAGCCATGGCTCATGAGCATACCAGTCATGACCCCAGGGCGTTATCTCCCATTTGGCTGGAATCCTATCCGGATAAGATCCGCGCATATCGGCCGGAGTTGGATCGTTACCGGGATCACCATTCCGGAATCTTTCAACAAAAATCTGATACCATATAGCCTCTTTTGCCCATTTTGGAACAGAAGCCAGAGATTTATCAGACCCGGGTTGTTTTTTATTTTGTGTTTGATGACACCCTGATGAAAGTAAACTTAATCCACCCACCAGCAGCAATAAAATCCAAAAAGATTTCCTTACCATGTTTCAGGTTTTTAATGTTTAATAGTTTTGCTATTTTTACTTTTTCAACCCACCCCTGTCCCTACAGCTACAGTCTGGCTCCTTCCTTCGGTCGCCGAAGGCTTGCCGAAGGCGATGCGCTAAAATAGCCCACCGGGCTATTTTTTAACGCCTGCCTGCCGGTAGGCAGGCTCGTCCCCCTCCCGGGAGGGGATTAAGAAGGACTTTCGACTTTAATCTTTTGTCTTTTATCTTACAAATATACGATATCCCCAGGGTTCAAGACTGATAGTATCTTCCAACGCAAGGCTAGTCTTTGTCCTGGCCAGATAATTTGTATAATCCCCGTCAATATTCTTAAGATCAGGTTTAAATGCGACATTCTTTTTAGTGAGATTCAGGAAAACCACGACTCTGCTTCCCTCCTTTTCCCTGTAAAATGCAAAGATTTTGTTGTCTTTGTTAGTTTTAATCTTTACCATTGGACCGCCGAAATCACCATTCCAAAGAGCTTTATTCTCCTTTTTCAGTTTTATTAGATTTTCATAAAATCCTGTAAGATTGCAGATATCCCATTTAATGGTATCTTTTACAAAGAATTTCAACTTTTTATCGAGGCAAACTTCCTGGCCGCTGTAAATTAAAGGAACACCCTGTGCAGTAAATATTAATGTAGCAAATACCTGTTGAGCATCCCCCATAAGTGAATCGATTGTCCCTGCCCAGGAGTTCTCATCATGGTTTGTCAGGAACTGCAATCTGTAAACATTGTTGGGATAAACAGCCCACTCTTTATTAAAGTACTTTACAACTGATTTCACGCTATCCTTACCCTGGGCAACACTGTTCATAAGATGATGGAGCTCCCATGCATAGTTCATATCAAAACCCTTTTCAAGGAAATGGGTTGGTTCCTCGATTTCAGCAAGTAAAAGGACAGGTTTTATAGCAGTAAGTTCAGTCCTGGCTCTTTCCCAGAATTCCTTAGGTGTATTATGAGGATGGTCAATACGGAAACCGTCAACTCCTAAGTTTATCCAAAATTTAAATGCATTAATCATGTAATCCTGAAGCCCTTTTTTTGACCAATCGAGCTGAATAACATCTGTCCAGTCAGTACCGATCGGAGGAGTAAATTTCCCTGTAGAATCTTTTGCATACCAATCGGGATGGTCAACAGTAAGCTTATTATCCCATGATGTATGGTTAGGCACCCAGTCGAGCATAACGTACATGCCCAGCTCATGGGCTTTAGTTATTATAGCTTTGAAATCTTCAAGTGTCCCGAATTCAGGATTGACATCCATATAATCCTTCACAGAATAATAGCTTCCAAGCTTCCCTTTTCTGTTAAGAATCCCAATTGGATAAGTTGGCATGAACCATAATACATCAACACCTAACGCCTTTAACCTGGTCAGATGCTCTGCAAATGCATTAAATGTCCCCTTATCGGTATACTGCCTTACATTAACTTCATACAGAACTGAATTCTTTGACCATTCGGGGTGAACAACTTCGGAAATAAAAGGTTTGAGTTCCTTTTTCCTGCCAAAAATCGAACATCCCACCAGTGTTAATACTATTGCCAGTAACAGTGTTACAAGACTTACAGGTAGTTTTTCCATAATCTGAATAATTAGGTTATTTTATTTCTGAGTTGATTTTCTGATTTAATATTTCTTATGCAAATTATTCCTATTCAATTTTACGACAAGTTTTCCGGAACCTATTATCCGGTTTTCACTGCCGGATATAATTAAATGCAACGGTTTATCGGAAAGATTTCTGATAATCACCCTTTCTCTTGTCACTTTCACTTCAAATAAAATCCCCCGGAACCGTGCATGAAATGAATATGACCTCCATTTATCAGGAATAAGTGGCTTAAGCTGCATCTTATCATCAAGGATTCTCATTCCTCCGAATCCTTCAGCTACAGCTAGCCATGTACCTGCCATACTCGTAATATGTAATCCATCAGAGACCTCTTTATTATAGTCATCGAGATCCAGTCTTGCCGTACGAAGATAAAGCTCATAAGCCTTTTCTATGTTACCGATCCTTGATGCCATTATGGAATGAATACAAGCAGATAATGATGATTCATGAACTGTCATCGGTTCATAGAAGTCGAAGTTTCGTTTAATCGTCTCAGTATCAAACTGATCTTCAAAGAAGTATAATCCATGAAGAACATCTGCCTGCTTTATGAAACACGATCTCAGGATACGGTCCCATGACCAATGCTGATTGATAGGTCTTTCAGCAGAAGGGATACTACATGCCGGTACCAATTCTTTGTCAAGAAATCCATCCTGCTGAAGAAATACTTTACGTTTATTATCAACAGGGAAGTACATCTCTTTTATCAGGTCTTTCCACCTGACTGTTTCTTCGGTGTAATTAAAATTGGTTTTTTTGAAAACTGCTTTTAGCTTATCCGGTGTCTCTTCTTTAAGTATCCCTATGTTATTAAGTGTATAAGATAATGTCCATACTGCCAATGTATTTGTATACCAATTATTATTAACGTTATTTTCATATTCGTTAGGACCTGTCACACCCAGTATCACGTGCTTCTTCAGGTTTTCTGAAAAGGTCGCTCTCTGGCTCCAGAAACGTGAAATGCCAATCAGCACCTCAAGACCGTAATCTGCCATATATTCAGTGTCGCCTGTATGCCGTATATAGTTGTAAATTGCATAAGCAATCGCTCCGTTACGGTGTATCTCTTCAAAAGTTATTTCCCATTCATTGTGACACTCTTCCCCGTTCATTGTTACCATAGGATACAATGCTGCACCATTCTTAAAGCCAAGTTTATCAGCGTTTGCAATACTTTTTTCAAGGTGTTTGTACCGATACAGCAACAGATTTCTTCCAACTTTCTGATCTGCTGTTTTTAAGAAGAAAGGCAGACCAAATGCTTCTGTATCCCAATATGTGCTTCCACCATATTTCTCACCTGTAAATCCCTTAGGGCCAATATTGAGTCTCGCATCTTTTCCTGTATAGGTCTGGTTAAGATGGAAAATATTAAAACGTATTGCCTGCTGGTCTGAAAGATCACCTTCTATTACCACATCCGAAGTAGCCCATATTTTCTCCCATTCTTTTATGTGGCCCAGAAATAGCTTTTCATATCCTTTTGCCTTTGCTTCTTTAAGACGAAGTTTTATTTGGTCTGCTAACCGTTCTTTTGGGTTATTAAGAGAAGAAAGAATCGAAACATATTTATAAAGGATCAACTCTTCCCCTGTCTTAACCCTGACGGTGAAAGTGTTGGCTATATATTTTTCACGATTAATAATATCAGGCTTAACGGGAACAGCTTTCTTATTCCTTTGCAACTCAAAACACATTCCGGTTGCGACATGGAAATCTGTTTTCATGGTTCTTGTCGTAAGAATTCCCGATTCTGCTGTTATCTCCCTTTTGACCTCCTTCCAGAATTTTTTACCATAATTGGTATCTTCATTCCTTACATCACCATCAATATAAACAATATAATTGATTATCCCCTCAAAATCAATTGACCTGATTGAATATCTTATAATTCCAAGGTCAGGTTCTTCCATACTCAGAAACCGTCGGGTACTTATTTCAATTGTTTTATTTTCCGATACTGCTATTCTGAAATTTCTCGCGAGGTATCCTTCTTTCATATTAAGAATTCTGGAGAATGAATGAATTACTGAAGTAGCCAGATCGATTTGCTTACCATTAACCGAGATATCAATTCCTATCCAGTTCGGAGCATTCAGAACTTTGGCAAAATATTCCGGATAGCCATTCTTCCACCATCCCACACGTGTTTTATCAGGATAATATATACCTGCAATATAGCTGCCCTGAAGGCTGTCGCCTGAATAATGTTCTTCAAAGTTTGCTCGCTGGCCCATGTAGCCATTCCCAATCGAAAAGATACTTTCCGATTCCCTGTTCATTTCAGGGTGAAATCCCTCTTCGATTATGAGCCATTCATCTTTTTTATAATAGCTGTTCATAACCGGACCTTGTTTTCAATTAATTTCAATTTCTCCAGATTCATTTCAATTAGTCCTGAAACAACAAAATGAGCCTCTGTAAGTATTTTTTCTGAGCCCACTCCGACACATTTCATCCCTGCATTAAGGGCTGCCTGCACTCCGGCAAGAGCATCTTCAAAAACAACACATTCTTCAGGTTCCGTCTCCAGCATTTTTGCGACTGTAATAAAGACCTCGGGATCGGGTTTGGCCTTCCTGACATTATTCCCATCAGCAATTGCATCGAACAGATTCTTCATTTTAACCCGATCAAGAATCAGAGGAGTGTTTTTGCTGGCAGACCCGATGGCAACTTTAATTTTTGCATTCCTGAGTTCATTAATAAATTCAATACTTCCTGGAAGAATTTCTGCAGGGGTCATCCTGCTTATAAAATCAATGTACCATTTATTCTTAAGGCTTGCATACTTTTCTTTCAGGCTGTCAACCAACGTCAGGTTACCTATTTCGAGAATGATATCCAGTGAATCCATTCTGCCGACTCCTTTGAGCCGTTCATTATCTTTCTCAGTAAAATGAACATTAAGTTCATCAGCAAGTCTTTTCCACGCCATAAAATGGTATCTGGCGGTATCGACAATTACACCGTCAAGGTCAAAAATGCAAGCTTTTGTCTGCATAAATACAACTACGATTTTACTTCATCAACATCGTTCACAAACAGGATAAGAAGAGCTGCAATGAACATCGATATACCACCGGTAACAAGAGCATAAATACTTTCACCCCCGAATATGTTTTTTACAAAGAAACCAAGGATACTTGCCGCCAGGATCTGGGGAATTACAATGAAGAAGTTGAAAATTCCCATGTATGTTCCCATTTTATTTGCAGGAAGTGATCCGGTAAGGATTGCGTAGGGCATTGCAAGAATACTTGCCCAGGCGAGACCGATCCCAATCATTGATATTATTAACATCTCCGGACTATGGAATAGTATTATGGATATCAGCCCCAATCCTCCTGCAACAAGACTTATTGCATGAGTAATGCGTCTGCTTGTTAGTTTTGCCAAAAGGGGAAGAAGGAACGCAACAATAGCAGCAAAGCCATTATATACTGCAAACAGAACACCTACCCAGTTTGCACCCTGGTTATAAAGTTCACTTGTGGGGTCTTTTGTTCCATAAATATGACTTGTCACGGCTGATGTTGTGTATATCCACATCGAGAACAGGGCAAACCATGAAAAGAACTGAACTATAGCCAGTTGCCCCATTGTTTTTGGCATCATGAAAAGATCCCTCAGTACGACCACAACTCCGTTTTTTGTTTTATCGCCGGCAATAAGGCCTCCGGTTATGATCTGGATCAACCCAAAAACACAAATGCCTCCTGAAAGAATATATAATTCTTTTTCAAATGAATAGTAATAGATAAGAAGAATAATGGCTATTCCGGCAAGTATCCAGTATAAACCTCTTCTGACAAAAGCTTTGCTTCCAAGAGATTTAACTGAATTCACCTCTTGATCATCTATATGCTTCTCTTCCGA
>JBGOZX010000088.1:0-17261 GCA_041480425.1 Bacteroidia bacterium | reverse complement strand
AGGAGAGAATCATATTTTGATATTCTTGGATCAGATGATAAAGTTACATGGGAACCTATATTGACCAAATCAGCATCCTGTGCTTTTTCTGGTGATCTTCAGGTATTTGATTTCCCTCCATCCAAAACCGGGAAAGAATTCAAGTATGTGAAATTGATTGGACAATCAAATTCAGTAGATAGCTGGAACTACATCTCAGAATTTAGAATATTTGGTTATAAACATCGTAATCCAACAAGTTACGAAGAGCAACCAGTGAAGATCTATCCGAATCCCGCTCATGAATTAATCAATGTTAGAATAGATGAGGCGACACTGAAACCTGATTTTATCAGAATCATTAATTTATCAGGAAAGGTTGTTTTTCAGGATAAGATGAATCCGGATCTCAAAAATATTCAAATTCCGATAAATCTTATACGGGGAGTCTATGTAGTACAGATGGGATCAGGTGACCTTACCCTGTTTACTCAAAAATTAGTAGTAAACAACTGAGGAAATTGGTCTTCAACAATAGATGAGCTATTTACCGGAACTTTTCAGGTCATTCCTTTATGATTATGAAATCAACCCGTCTGTTTAGTTTTCTGTTTGCCTCAAGTAAATTGGGAGCTATAGGTCTGGATCCTCCAAAGCCTTTTGCAACCAGTCGCTGACTGCTAATTCCATTTACGATAAGATAATTAGTCATCGCTTCTGCCCTCTTCTGAGATAAAAGCTGATTGCTTACAGTCGAACCAAGGTTATCTGTATGGGTGGCAATTTCGACCTTAATCCCGGGGTATTTTGACATAAATCCGATGATCAGGTCAAGCATCTGTGTTCCTGCAGGGGTTAAACTGAAATCATTTTTCCTAAAGAACGTATCTGCAGACACTCCAAATACCCTTTTAAGATTATGAAGTTCTTTTGCAGCAGGATCTTCAAGAGTATATGGTCTTACCCTGGTATTTTTAAAACCAAGATCAGAAATCTCATTGAAGGAAGGATATGTATCCATAAGATTCATTTCTTCACCGATTATATAGCTATAGAGTTTATCCCCGGGAAGAAAAACTTCTTTTAAAGTATACTTTTTTGGAATATTTTTAAAAACAGTATTATCCAGCCCTAACCTGGTTTTAGAGGTTAAAATCTCCACATGGAAAACAACGTCCTGATTAAATTCCTTTTCAGAAGAATACAGGTTTTCCACAAAAGCGTGATCGTAGTTAAAAATATTGATTCTGGGAGCCGGCTTTATAACTCTTGTATCAAAAGCTGTTTTTTCCTGCTTATCATTAAAAACTTTAATTTGTTTTGAAGCACATGCTTCATAGATTATCCCTGTTTTGTCCTGCCTTATTATTAATCCCAGTTTGACTTCATAATCTCCTTTCTCCTTAAATGAATGGCTGACATTTTCACCAGCTGTCCTATCCCCGTCACCGAAATACCATGTATAAGTCAGAATTTTGGATCCCGGGAAATACGATGTCAGTCCGTCAAGTTTTATCTGTTCGCCAACAAAAGCAGAAGCTGTAGAATTAATAACCGGTTGCTCAATATCTTTTAGTTCAAGATTATAAGATAATTTTGAAAGAAATACTCTACTTGATTTTTTCTCAACCACGTCAAGTTTTACATTGTATTTGCCAGGACCTGGAAAACAGTGTTCAACATTCTGGCCGGTTGCTTTGCTTCCATCACCAAAATTCCAAACATACTGAAGATAATTTTCATCAATGGGGATTTTTCCTTCATCTGTGAATTTGAAACAATATTGATTTGTTTTTTGATTTTCGCAATAAAAGAGCTGATGGATATTGGTTTTGTAATGATAAATATCAATCGTTTTGCCTCTTTTAGATGAGAAGAATCCCTCATTCATCACTGAATCTGTAATAAGAGCAAAATCATCATATTGGGAGTTGATAGGTGCATCCAGACGAACAGGAGTCAGCCACGCTGTACCCACTAACTTTGTAAAGAAAATATCCTTACCTCCAAAACCCGGAAGCCCATCAGAAGAAAAGAATAATCCTCCAGCGCTATTTACAAATGGATAGGATTCATTACCACTGGTATTAATTGTTGGGCCCAGATTCACCGGATCATCCCAGTAATCGCCTTTCCACTGGCTATAATAAAGGTCCGAACCGCCAAAACCGGCCGGATTGTCTGAAGCAAAAAACAGTTTTTTACCATCAGGAGAAATATAAGGGGTTGTAATGTTATAATATTCATTGTTAAATCTTAAATCCTTTATTTTTGTCCACTTCTGATCTTCCAAAACTGCACTGAAAATGCCAAGCTTATTCCGGGGATTGGTATTTTCACGTAATGAACCACTAACTTTCAGATTCCTTGAATAGTAAATTGTATCTCCTCCCCTGCTGAAAGATGCAGGGCCGTCGTTAAAATTGGTTCTCAGACTTTTAGATAATAGCCTGGTTTTTCGAAAATTGGTTTGTCCGGTCGTCTCAATATAATTTATTTTTAAAAGTCCTTTGTTTTCAGAAGTTGAATAATTTAAGAATAAATTGCGATTCCGGTTAGTACAAAAAACTATCCCGTTTTTATAATAGACTGGTGAAAATTCATCGTATTTATTTGAACTAAATGGAGCAATACTAATAGAGTAAGTTTCTGACTGTCCCAAAACCAGCGTTTGAAGGATAAAAGTTGCCAGGATGCCTGATATCAGTTTTCTTTTCATCAGAATATAATTATTTTTAAAGGTCTGATGCCTGCCTGTTGGCAGACAGGGACCCCACATGTTTGAAAATTATAAAAATTCATGATTATGTTTGAAATACACATGGGTTTCATATTATAATATTAAAAATTCAGAGGACTTATAGCTTCAACTTTATAACGGAATTCAAATCTGAGCATAATTTCATGTGATCCAGAGCTAAAGGTTCGGAGTCTGCCAAAATCAAAGTCGTATGTATATGCAAATCTTAATTGATTAGTTAACTGGAACTGAAACATTCCTGCGATTGACCGATTATTCCTGTATGATGCACCGATCCACAACCGGTCAACGAACCGGAAATGAGCATTTATATCATAAAGTAATTCATCACCCGGAGAAAAAGCAATCAGGGTTGAAGGGAAAAACTTCAATTTTGGTGACAAATCAAAAACATAACCGGTATTTAACAAATAATAGTATTCACCGGGATCATTCTTAATAACATATTTGTTTTTATCAAAGTCAAACCTGTACCCTAGCAATTTTGGTATTGAAAAACCGGCAAAATAATTCTGGTTCGAATAATAGGCTCCAAAACTGAAATTCGGTACCATGAAAACCCGTGAATCTATAAGATAATACTCATCTCCGGGATCCAGGACAACCAGGTCGGACCAGGCTGTATTTGTTATTAGCATTCCGGCGCCCAGCCCCAACGACAGGATTCCTCCTCCAACATTCATTTTATAAGAGTAGTTGGTATTAAATTGAGTCTCTTTGGTAACTCCGATTTTATCGTTTACAATTATTAGTCCTAATCCAAGTTTATCATCGAGGAATGGCGCATCTGCAGCAAGTGACATAGTTTCAGGTGCTCCTTTAATACCAACCCATTGCTTCCTGTAAAAAGCTGCAATATTCAATACAACCCTGCTTCCTGCGTACGCAGGATTAATTGTAAGGGGATTTAGCACATATTGGTTGGTAACAGGTGTTAATTGCCCGGATACACTTAAAGGAATCAACAGGTAAAAAAGTATTTTAATAATCCTTTTCATCAGAATATAATTTAGTTTTTAATGGTCTGATGGAACCCACATGTTTGTGAATCAAATTCATTCTTATTTGTATTTGAAAAACATGTGGGTTTCATTTTATCGTTTTATTACAATATATCCTTTAACAGTTTTGCTTTTCTCTGGATTTATAAAAAAGAAGTAAGTACCCTCTGGGAGCGGGTGATCATTATAGTCTACTCCATCCCAACTATTGTCATAATTAATGTTTTTGTAAACCAGGGCACCCCACCTGTTAAAAACAATAAATTCTGTTTTCCCCATAGACTCAACCCCTCTTATTATGAAATAGTCATTCTTACCGTCCCTGTTTGGGGTAATCAATGTAGGAATGACCAGATCATGAACAATAATATTTACAGTATCTGACGATATGGGACAAACCCCATTTGTTATGGTCCAGATAAATATATTTTCTTTAAGGGAAAGTTCACTAACGTGTGTTGAAGGATAATATTTATTGGTAAAATCACCAGTTCCAGAAAGAACAGTCCATTCCCCGGTTTCGTTATTGCCCAAACCAGCTTCAAGAATTGTTTCAGAAAGGTATTCCAGAACCTGATCAGGACCTGCGTAGGCAACAAGTTGTTCCCTCACCTCAACATTTACCTGGTCTGAGTTTTTACAACCCCACTGATCAGTTAATGAAACGGTAAAAACTGAGGTCACACCAGGGGTAGCAATTGGATCAGATATAATTGGATTGTCAAGTAAGTCAGCAGGGGTCCATAGGAATAATCCTGAACCAACCGCATGTAACTGGATGCTTCCTCCTTTGCATACAGCGACATCTACTCCGGCATTAATCGAAGGAGGATCATGGAACACCACTCTAATAATATCCGTAGATGTGCATAGGTTATTTACCACTGTCCATGCAAAGTCGTAAGCTCCGGACTGAGTAACAGTTACTATGGCATTGGACTGATTCGAATTTGGGCTGAAGACTGCATTACCCGGACCACTAACCTTTGTCCATATACCCGGTACTGCTCCGGGAACTGCATTAAGTAAAAAATCTTTGTCACATTCATCCCCTCCATTTCCTGCATTAGCAAATGATTCATGGTAGTAGTTGACTGTAATGATGGAACTATTTGAGCAGGAGCCATCGGTTACTGTCCACCTGAAGGTGTAAGTTCCATATTCTGATACTGTAACCGTTGCCACTGGTGAGTTTGCATTTGGAGTAAAAGTGGTTGAACCAGGCCCTGTAACTTTGGTCCATGTACCATGGCCAGTACTTAGCACTGCATTGAATGTGAAATCAAGGTCACACTCATTGCCTCCTGTTCCGGCATTTGCAACAGGTTGCTGGTAGAAATTTACAGTTATGCTTGAGCTATTTGAACAGGTACCGTTCACTTCTGTCCAGGTAAATACTTTTGTTCCGTATACTGATACTGTCACTGTTGCTGAAGGAGTGTTGGCATTAGGTGAAAATGATGCAGTTCCGGTTCCGCTAGTCATTGTCCAGGTACCTGTTCCTACACTCGGTACAGCCTTCAGCGCAAAATTAAGATCACACTCATTGCCTCCTGATCCGGCATTTGCTACCGGCTGCCTGTAGAAGTTAACTGTAATAATTGAACTGCTTGAGCATGTGCGATCCGTTACAGTCCATCTGAAGGTGTAAGTTCCATATGCTGATACAGTGACTGTAGCTTTGGGGGAATTCGCATTTGGAGCAAAAGCAGCCGTACCTGGTCCGGTAACTTTAGTCCATGTACCCTGGCCAGCACTTAGTACCGCATTGAAAGTGAAATTCAGGTCACACTCATTGCCTCCCGTCCCTGCATTGGCGGGGGGACAGGGAAGGGTGGTTGCAGTCAATCTGACCGGAGAAGCTTGAAGAATACCTTTGCCATCTGCAGCGACCATATAAATTGTATGTATCTGATCTGGATTTTTTACATTCAGGACAACCTGAAGAATTTTACCGGTACTCCCTTTTTTAATAGGGAGAACAGCTGTAGCAACTATAGTTCCGCTTGAGCCGCTTATTGCATTAGTTCTTACATATGATGAGGTTTGTGATGATGAATTATTATAGTTAAATACAATGATATATACTGTTCCCTCCCGGTCAGTACCATAATTCACGGTTATGGATAATTGTCCTGTAGAGGCAACGGATGGTGTTCCCGCAACCCATACTGGCTGTGCATTGATATTTACCAATGACAACAATGCTGTGGAGGCAATGGCAAGGATTTTAGTAATTCTTGTCATATTATCATCATCTTATCGTCTTATTACTATATAACCACTAACAGACTTACTTTTCTCTGGTTTTAAAACAAAAAAGTAGGTATCATCAGGAAGTGGATCATCGTTGTTGTCTACTCCGTCCCACTTATTGTCATAATTACTGTTTTTGTAAACCCGGGCTCCCCACCTGTTAAAAACAATAAGTTCTGTTTTTCCAAGTGTCTCAACTCCTCTTATTATGAAATATTCATTCTTTCCGTCCTTGTTCGGAGTAATTAATGTAGGAATGATCAGATCATGCACAATAATATTTACAGTATCTGAGGATATGGGACAAACCCCGTTTGTTACAGTCCATTTAAAACTATTTTTAACAAGTGAAAGCTTACTTACATATGTAGCATGATCATTTTTATCTGCAAATTCACCTGTTCCTGAAATGATAGTCCATTCTCCTGTTTGTTTATTACCCAAAACAGCAGCATTTAGAGTTGTTTCGAACAGGTATTCCAGAACCTGATCAGGGCCGGCATTGGCAACTGGCTGCTCCCTGACTTCAACGCTAACCTGGTCCGAATTTTTACAACCCCACTGATCAGTTAATGTAACAGTAAATACAGAGGTGACAACAGGTGTAGCAAGTGGATTGGATATAGCCGGGTTATTAAGCAGGTTGGCAGGGGTCCAGAGGAAAGATCCTGACCCAAGAGCATTCAATTGAATACTACTTCCTTTGCATACTGCAACATCAGCACCTGCATTAATTGAAGGCAGATCATGGAATGTGACTCTAATGATATCGGCAGATGTACATAAGCTATTGACCTCAGTCCATGCAAAGTCGTAAGATCCAAACTGAGTAACAGTTACCTTGGCATTGGCCTGATTCGCATCCGGACTAAAGACCGCATTACCCGGACCGCTAACCTTTGTCCATATACCAGGTACTGCTCCTGGAACTGCATTAAGTATAAAATCTTTATCACATTCATCCCCCCCATTTCCGGCATTTGCAGATGGTTGCTGGATAAAGGTTATTGAAATTGTTGCGCTATTTGAGCAGGTACCGTTCACCTCTGTCCATCTGAATATATAGGTGCCATAAGCATTAACAGTAACTTTTGCATTAGATGTATTTGCATTGGGACTAAAAGTTGCACTGCCTGGTCCGCTATCCCTTGTCCATGTTCCTGTTCCTATGCTTGGTGCTGCCATTAGATTAAATTCAACACCGCAGTTATTACCTCCTGTCCCGGCATTTGCCACAGGTTGCTGGTAGAAATTTACTGTTATAGTTGAGCTATTCGTACAGGTACCGTTCACTTCTGTCCATGTAAATATTTTTGCTCCGTATGTTGATACTGTTACAGTTGCCGAAGGGGTATTGGCATTGGGTGAAAATGTCGCTGTTCCTGTTCCACTAGTCATTGTCCATGTACCCGTTCCTACACTTGGTACAGCATTCAGAACAAAATTAAGATCACATTCATTGCCTCCTGTTCCTGCATTTGCTATGGGCTGCTGGTAAAAGTTTACTGTAATTACGGAACTGCTTGAGCAGGAGCCATTCGTTTCCGTCCATCTGAAGGTGTAAGTTCCATATGGAGATATAGTAACCGTTGCTCCAGGTGTATTGGCATTTGGTGCAAAGATGGCTGTGCCTGGACCTGTAACCATGGTCCACAAACCTGTACCAACACTTGGAACTGCATTCAAAACGAAATTCAGATCACACTCAATTCCTCCGGTACCTGCATTGGCAACAGGTTGCTGATAAAAGTTAACGGTGATAGTAGAAGCGGTAGTACAATTATTACTTACTACTGTCCATGTGAAAGTATAAGTTCCATATACCGATACCGTAACGGTGGCATTCGGAGTACTAGCATTTGGAGAAAAAGTTGCAATACCTGGTCCAGTGGTCTGTGTCCAGAGGCCTGTTCCTACAGAGGCAGGTGTGGCATTCAGATTAAAGTTAAGGTCACACTCATCACCTCCTGAACCAGCATTAGATATGGGTGTTTGATTCACTGTTACAGCAACTGCAAAGCGTGTAACTGACTCGCATCCACCAACTGTCTGGCTTGCATAATAAGTACCAGTAACCAGGGGGGTCGTTGAAGCCAGGGCTGTGCCTCCTGTGGATGTCAGATACCATAGTATTCCAGTACCTGTTGCTGTAAGGTTAGTTACTGTAGGATTATTTATCGTACAAAAGATCTGAGTTGCGGTGCCTGTCGGGGCAGCTGGATTATTCACCGTTACAACTACCGCCAGACGTGAGGTTGATTCGCAACCTCCAACTGTCTGGCTTGCATAATAAGTACCAGTAACCAGGACGGTCGTTGTCGGTAGAGCTATCCCTCCTACGGATGTCAGATACCATTGTATCCCTGTCCCTGTAGCTGTGAGATTAGCTACTGTAGGATTATTTATCGTACAAAAGATCTGACTTGCGATGCCTGTCGGTGCAGCAGGATTATTCACTGTTACAACTACAGCAAGACGTAAGGTTGATTCACAACTACCAACCGTTTGGCTAGCATAATAAACACCAGTAACCAGGGCGGTCGTTGTCGCCAGTGCTGTCCCTCCTGTGGATGTCAGATACCATTGTATACCAGAGCCTGTGGCCGTGAGATTAGCTACCGTAGGATTACTAATTGTACAGTAACTCTGGGGTGATAGACCTGTAGGTGCTGACGGATTATCAACTGTCACAACTACTGCAAGACGTGAAGACGATTCGCAAACACCAACTGTCTGGCTTGCATAATAGGTACCAGTCACCAGGGCGGTCGTTGTCGCCAGGGCTGTCCCTCCTGTTGATGTCAGATACCATTTTATACCTGTGCCTGCGGCTGTGAGATTAGCTACTGTTGGATTATTGATTGTGCAATAAATCTGGGGCGAAGTACCAGTGGGTGCAGCCGGGTTATTTACGGTCACAGATACTGCGAGTCGTAAGGTTGATTCACAACTGCCAACCGTTTGGCTTGCATAATAAGTACCAGTAACCAGGGCAGTCGTTGTCGCCAGGGCTGTTCCTCCTGTGGATGTCAGATACCATTTTATACCAGTGCCTGTGGCCACGAGATTAGCTACCGTTGGATTACTGATCAAACAAAAATTCTGGGGTGATACACCCGTAGGTGCTGACGGATTATCTACTGTCACAACTACTGCAAGACGTAAAGATGATTCACAACCACCAACGGTCTGGCTTGCGTAATAAGTATCAGTAACTAGGGGGGTCGTTGTCACCAGTGCTATCCCTCCTGTGGATACCAGATACCATTTTATACTAGTGCCTATGGCTGTGAGATTAACTACTGTCGGATTATCTGTTGTACAGAAGTTCTGAGTTGTAGAACCTGTTGGGGCTGACGGATTATTTACTGTCACTGCTACTGAAAGACGTGAAGATGATTCGCAACCACTAACTGTCTGGCTTGCATAATAAGCTCTAGTCACGAGGGCGGTCGTTGATGCTAATGCGATACCGCCTGTTGGTGCCAGGTACCATTGTATTCCCGTACCTAATACAATGAGGTTGGCTACTGTTGGATTATTAATTGCACAGAAATCCTGTGGAGATGGACCAGTGGGTGCTGACGGATTATTTACTGTCACAAAAACTGCCAGACGTGAGGTCGATTCACAACCGGCAACTGTCTGACTTGCATAATAATTACCAAGAACCAGGGCGGTCGTTGTCGCCAGTGCTATCCCTCCTGTGGGTGTCAGATACCATTTTATACCAGTGCCTACGGCAGTGAGATTAGCTACTGTTGGATTATTGATTGCACAGAAATTCTGAGGTGATACACCTGTAGGTGCTGATGGGTTATTTACTGTAACAGATACTGTAAGTCGTGAGGTTGATTCACAACTACCAACTGTCTGGCTTGCATAATAAATATCAGTAACCAGTGGGGTCGTTGATAACAGTGCTATACCTCCTGTGGCCGTCAAATACCATTTTATACCAGTGCCAGCGGCTACGAGATTAGCTACTGTGGGATTATTGATTGCACAGAAATTCTGAGGTGATACACCTGTAGGTGCTGATGGATTATTCACAGTCACATTTACTGCAAGGCGTGTAGCTGACTCGCAACCACCAACTGTCTGGCTTGCATAATAAATATCAGTAACCAGGGGGGTCGTTGTCAACAGTGCTATACCTCCTGTGGCTGTCAAGTACCATTTTATACCAGTTCCAGTTACAGTGAGATCAGCTACAGTCGGATTATCTGCTGTACAGAAGTTCTGAGTTGTAGAACCTGTGGGGGCTGGCGTGTTATTTACTGTGGCAACAACTGGTGTTCTTGATCCTGTGGTACATCCATTTGCTGTTGCATTTACATAATAGGTTGTTGTAACTGCAATAATAGGTGTGGTAAACGAGGTCCCAGTTCCTATTGAAATGCCTCCTGAAGGTGCCGGGTACCAGTCTATTATTCCTGCGCTTGCTGTCGCTCCCAGAATCACAGTACCAGTTCCACATCGAGAACCAGGGGTTGTCCCGGTTATTGTAGGAATGGCATAAAAATTAATAGTTACTTCATCAACGGACTCCAATCCATCATTGACTGTCCAGCGAAGAACGTATGAACCAAAAAGACTGGCAGAAATTGTGGTATTATAGAGGGCAACGTTAGTAAATGTAATTATACCAGGTCCGGAAACTTTTGACCATAAACCTGTTCCTGCCGGAGGGGGCGGGTCAGCAGGATTATTACCTGCCAGGGTTGTAGTTGTGCTTCCGCATATATTCTGGTCAGGGCCTGCATCTGCAGGTTTTGTAGGCATAGCAGTATCTAATGTCAGTTTTTCAACAAGATTACCTGTTGCTAAAAAAGTACTGGTAAGGGACAGCCCTTTGCCTGCTAAAAGAAAGAAGAATACAAATGAAAATGAAACTATTCTAAAAGGTCTCATGAGGGATTCTTTTAAAATTCTGGTTCTGTTATCAGAAGGAACAATTAAACAATCTAATTTACACCTTTTCATCGATCCAATGAATAAATTTTGTATCAAAATCCGTGCAAAATTTTCGCATTTATAATTAATAAAATCCCTTTTACTCATCTTTGATCCTGATGTGCGGAAAAGAAGATAAAAACAGGCTGTTAAGTCCAGCCTTGTACAGTAAATTATAGCTAAATTAAATAATAATTAAAAGAACCGGCTTTTTATTTGACCAACTGCCGGAATTCATCCGTAAATGGAAGTTTTTTAAAAACATAAAAAATTGATCTGTAACATAAAGTTACTGACAAGCCTGAAGGAGTTGAAAACAAAGGACCAGGAACTTCAGTTTATTTTGCAGGTTTCAGTTCATTGATGATTTCTTTTGGTATCAGGGCAACCGATTCCTTCTTAACGCTGATATCATTCCCCAGCTTAAAAGAAGCCGTTTGCCGGATATCTTTAGAAGAAGCTCCGATTTTAACAGTATATGTGCCGGTATCTGCCACCCATGCAGAAACTTTTGGATCAAATGAAGCCAGATCCATTTTCGTAATATCAAAACTCAGTGTCTGAACTTCACCTGGTTTTAAAAGCTTCGTTTTTATGAAACCTTTTAGTTCCATCGCAGGCTTGTCGAGTTTGTTTACCGGTGCAGACAGGTAAAGCTGGACAATTTCTTTTCCTTCGAAATTCCCGGTATTTTTAACATCTACTGTCACCGTAATTTTGCTGTTGAACTTTGTTGAGCTCAGTTTCAGGTTACTGTAAGCAAAACTTGTATATGATAAGCCATAGCCAAATTCATATGCTACAGGAATATTAAATGTATTGTAATAACGATAACCTGTAAAGATGCCCTCTTCATAAACGACTTTTGCTGCCTGTGGACGCATGAATGCAGCTATCACTTCATTATCAGGAGCGTTAGCCTGAGGCTTAACCTGCCCAATCACTTTTCCCGGAAAGTTTTTTGCCGAGGATACATCCCGATAATTTACCGGGAATGTGGATGCAAGTTTACCTGACGGATTGACTTTTCCGCTGATAATGTCAGCAATAGAATTTCCGGTCTCCTGCCCGGCCTGCCATGCCAGTAAGATAGCATCCGGTATATCTCTCCAGCTTGCGGTTTCAATCACACCTCCAACATTAAGAATGACTATAACTTTTTTGTCTTTTGAATGATAAGCTGATGAAACTGATCTGATCAGATCTCTTTCAGGAAGAGAAAGCTGGAAATCTCCTTCCGAGGCTGAACGATCCCTTCCTTCACCTGAATTTCTGCCAATTGTAACAATTGCAGCATCTGTAATATTAACCATGCTGTTGACCAGGTCGGCATTAATTGCAAGTTCAGTAATGGGATCGGATCCCATCATAAAGCCCCTTTTCCTCTGTTTTCCTTCTTTAGCTGCTCTTAAATAAGCGGAATACATTGTCTTGAGGTTTTCATTGACAGTGAAACCAGCGTTTTGCAGACCTTCAACCAAAGCCACACTATAAGCTTCGTTTACATCACCGCTGCCGGTACCTCCGGTAATAATTTCATAGGAAGTATTACCGAAAGCTGCAATTTTCTTAATCTTCTGAGAAAATGGAAGGGTTGAACTGTCATTTTTCAGCAGTATCATTCCTTCTGCAGCTGCCTGGCGTGTTACTTGTGCATTTGCTTTCAGATCAGGTTTATTTGAGAATTTGTACCCTTTAAATCTGGGTGTCTGGAGAATAATATTCAGGATCCTTTCGACGTTTCTGTCAAGGACCTTTATATCGAGTTTACCTTCCTTAACAGCTGCTACAATAGCTTTTGACTGATTTGGGTTACCTGGCATCAGCAGGTCATTACCTGCAATCATCTGTGCAACCGGATCTTTACCGCCAAACCAATCAGTCATCACAAAACCTTTAAAACCCCAGTCATTACGAAGAACTTTGGTCAGCAAATCCTGACTTTCCGAAGCATATACATCATTTATGAGATTATAGGATGACATGACAGTCCATGGCTGAGATTCTACAACTGCTATGCTGAATCCTTTAAGATAAATCTCACGCAGGGCTCTCTCACTTACAATTGTATTCAGAGAATTACGGTTGGTTTCGGCGTTATTGGCAGCATAGTGTTTTATTGAAGTTCCGACACCCTGTGATTCAACACCATTAACCATAGCAGCAGCTATTTCCCCGGTTACCAAGGGATCTTCGGAATAATATTCGAAATTCCTGCCGCATATTGGATTCCGGTGGATATTCATTCCAGGACCAAGTAATACATCGACACCATATTCCCGAACCTCATTGCCAATGGCCTGTCCAACCTTGTTAACAAGTTCAGTGTCCCACGTCGATGCCAGCAATGTAGCAACCGGGAATGCTGTGCAATAATAGGTGGAATTGTCATTTTGGCGCGTAGGGCTGATCCTGAGTCCGGCAGGACCATCCGCAACAACCATGGCAGGAATTCCTAATCTCGGAATTGCATAAGTTGTTCCGGCTGCACCGGCAACCAGATTCTGGGTCTCCCCTATAACAGGATTGGTTGGTGCTGGTGCTCCAGGAGTTGCAGAAGCTGAAGTACCTGAAGGTGGTGCACCGGGGAACCGCATACCGGTGCCAACGACAAGATTTGCTTTTTCTTCAAGGGTCATAGCAGCTATTACTTTATTAACCGGATCCTTACCCAGCTTAGGCAAAGTTTTATTTACTGTTTGTGCATTGCAGAATAAACCTGCAAAAACAAGCAGAATCAGGAGGATGATTTTGTTTTTCATAATATTGGAAGTGTCTTAATAATAATTTGAATTTCCTATTTAAGAATCGAATTCATAATCAGTAAAATTACGTTATTCCCTGTACATTAAATGATCATAATGCAGGGAGGATTTTACGTGCTTCCCTGTCGGGGTCATTTTTCACTTCACTTAAATCATCGAGGATCATAGTTTCGCCATTCCCGGTTGTGTATTTCGGCCAGAAAGGCAATCCTCCACCGTTTGGATCGCTGTTCTTCATAAACTGAAACAGGGCACCAGCCATTTTGGCCGATAGTTTTTTGGGTCTTGCTCCGCCACCTGTATTAGTTAACATAAGGTCGGTGTTATAGAACCAGAAATTATTTTTCCTTTCTTTTGTAACATTCTTCCATTATCTCTGTCGTCTTTGTTGCTCCGAAACGGGTGCAACCGATTTCCTTAACTTCAATTGCTTTGTCCAGGTCTCTTACACCTCCGGCTGCTTTAACCTGGACTTTGTCAGAAACTGTGTTTTTCATAAGCCTCAGGTCTTCTGTTGTTGCACCGCCTGCAGCAAATCCTGTTGATGTTTTAACCCAATCGGCTCCGGCCTCCTCAGCCAATCTGCAACCTGCAACTTTCAGATCATCTGTAAGATAATAGTTTTCAAGAATGATTTTGACAAGGACATTATTTTTATGAGCCAGATCAACAACAGCTTTTATATCGTTCTTAACATATTCAAAATCGTGACTAAGCAACTTGCCAATGTTAATTACCATGTCAAGCTCAACAGCACCTTCCCTCATCGCCTGTTCAGCTTCAAATACCTTTACTTCGGTAGTATTGTAGCCATTAGGGAAGCCTATAACTGTTGTAACTTTTACGTCAGTGCCTGCAAGATGCTTCCTGGCAAGAGCTACCTGAGACGGTCCACAGCAAACTGAAGCAACATTATATTTTATGGCAATTTCAAATCCTTTAATCAGATCATTATCAGTCAACTCCGGACGAAGCAGGGAATGATCGATCATTTTTGCAATTTCAGGGCATGTATATCTCATTGACTTATGGTTAAAATTAGTGTCTATTCATTTTAACAATAAAGAATAATCTCAATTATTAGTCATATAATAGTGTTAAATTTACCGCAATTGCATGAAAATTCACCTAAAAATGATCTGTTTTCTTTGGAGGAAGACAGAGGAAGGGGAAAAATTGCTAAATATAATAATTACCTGATAAATACGTTTATTGAAAATTAGGGTATGATCATATTTCTTAATTAAAAAATCAATGAAAAAAATGAACCTGTCGGTTATAAGATTTGCATTGATATTTGCAATACTGACAATGCTGGTTGGGAAAGGAATCAGCCAGACATCCATACCTGATGTACTTCTTAAAAATACATTGGTAGAGCAAATGAATTATATCCAGGAGCGAACCAAAATCTATGAAGATTACCGGGCCATCAGGGAAGATATATTCCAGAAGATCAAGGGTAATGCCCTTGATTCCCTCTCAGCAGCAAAAAAGCAGATTACCAGGCTTAATAAAATTAAAACAGCTTTAAACTTCACTATCGATTCAATAAATACTTCATTTGGAACAACAAAGGATAAGCTGGATGAGATCACCCGGACAAAAAACAGTATAAGGGTATTGGGGCTTGAAGTCAACAAGATAACCTATAATACCTTAATGTGGACAATCGTAGCAGGACTTATTGGTATCGTAGCAGTCGGTTTCCTGGCTTTTAAAAGAAACCTGGTAGTCACAATTCACGCAAAAAAAGATTATGAGGAGCTGAAAAATGAGTTTGAAGCCTACCGCAAAACATCCCGGGAAGCCCGTGAAAAAATGTCAATGGCACATTTCAATGAGTTACAGAAACTGAAAGGCGGATGATATTAAGGCCGCAGGACTCAGGGTTCAAGGTTCGGGGTTGTATGAATATACTCTGCTTTATATTGAAAGCTAATTTGAAAGATTAATTTCTATTTTACTGCCGTTATTGATTAAAGCACTTTTAACCTGCTTTCCGTCCGAAACAATATCTACTTTTATCTTTCCAGCTGAGCGTAAGACGTTTATATCAATAATCCTGCCTCCAAAAGCAATAATGTTTTTCAGCGACATTCCATTCCAACCTGAAGGAAGCTGAGGAGTAATTGTAAAAGCATTCATCCCGACGGGACGGAAACCAAAGATTCCTTCTGTGACCACACGACAATACAATGAACTTTCAGCAGAGAGGTGGCGCTGGTTTCCTTCGGGCCATGCTTCAACAGCATATGGCACATGATCGCCCAATAGCCGTCGATAGGAATAGTCTGTCAAATATTTTAGCCCCTTTTCAGTTTCTCCCGCTGCAAATACTCCACGGAGACCATACAATGTTGAACGATCCCAGAAGGTAGTTGAGCCTGCCTGAGTCAATAACCCCTGTTGTGTCCATAATTGCGGTGAAAACAGGGCATCTGTTGTTCCCCTCGATCTGTCAAAAATATCAACGGTTAGCGGAATGCATATCCAGGAACGGAGAACATCATTGCCATCGTAATAACGATAGGTTTCAAAACCGTCAATATTTGCACCAAAATACTTTTCAATATTCTTCTTTAACTCTCCAGCCATAGTTTTGTACTGGTTAATCAGTCGAGGAGGTTTTCCGAGGTCATGGCCAAGGTAGGCAGCTGAAACAAGAGCATCATAGAGGAGCGAAGATGTACAAAGGTTAGCTTTACCAGCAGGGAAGCGACCTTCCAGCTCATCACTGTCAGATGAAATAACTCCTTCTTTATTGATTTTGCGCCGGCAATATTCGATGCACCATTCAATCAGTGGCCATATCTCTTCAGCAGCTTTTCTGTCACCTAACGCCAGGGCAAAGCGGGATGCTCCGTATGCTATCATTGCCTGATCTCCACGGTCACCAGCTCCGTTCCAGAATCCGGTACCTTCGGCAATAATAGAGCTTGGGATTGGCTTATATTCAGGATTCATATACTTCGAAAACCACCTCCAGGAGACCATTCCTGATTCGATTGCTGTTGAATAACCTGTATAAGCAAAGAACGGGTTAGCATATTCCGCCTGGTCATTCGCCCAGATTGCAGCATAGTAATTTCCTCCACCAGGACTATGTACCAAACCTCCTTTTGTTTCATAAATGCTTTCCATTGCCCTGATCTTTGCAAAATCAAACATACGATTCAAAACAGGATCTGGCGAGGTGAAGGTCAGATTATTGAACATCATATTTACAAAACCGATGCGTTGTGATAATTCCTTTTCGACATCTACTTTAACAGGAGTATCTGATAATTTCCGCCCGGTAAAGAGTATCGCAAATGTTAATCTTTCATTTGGTTTTAGAGGATAAATACCTGCTCCTGAAGTCTTTGCAGAGACCTCATATACATCATAGACACTTTCTTCCCGATGGCTACGGGTATTCTTTTCAAAATCCTCAACATCAATGATAATATCTTTCCCTGAGTTATTTTCAATTGTATACTTCTCAATTGCTAAAGGTTTGTCTACTGATGGAAAAAACTCGCGTTTTACACTGATAGTATT
>JBGOZX010000087.1:0-17348 GCA_041480425.1 Bacteroidia bacterium | reverse complement strand
TGTTAATATATTAAAGTCAGTACGAACTGCTGTTGTCCCTTTTATTTGTTTGTTGTCTGCACCCGTAAATGTAACATCGCAAATTTGAGTGCCTCCTGCAATCATGTCGAATATTCCATTATTCGTAAGGTCTCCCTTAATTGAAAGAGTATTTGTTGCGGTTAAAGCAGCAGCAACATCAAAAATTGCTCCGCTTGCAATGATCACATCGCCATTTACTATAATATTCTGTGCTGTGCTGAAACCGTTCGTGTACTGCAGGTTTCCATTGTTAACAATGAGGTTCCCATTGATTGTCACAATGCGTGTGGTGTTCTGATTATTGAGCCGGGCAATACCGGTTGCACTTGTCCCGGAAACATTAACCTTAAAATCGTTATAAATTGTAAGATCGTTATTGGGGAGAGTAATATTTTTTCCTGTGGCAGGTGAAAGTATCAGGTTCCAGTAACTTGTAATGTTATTGATCGTTGAACCTGAAATATAGGTAGAGGGTAGCGTAAATGCAGCTCCAATGTCAGAGGGAGTTGTTTCAGTATAATACTCTGTAGTACCTCCATCCGGCCCAAGGAAAAGACCGAAATCACCGGATGGAAAGCTACCTGAAGCTAAGCGCATAGTACCTATGCCCATGATTTTTAGGTCGGGAAATACAACGAAATTATGGCCGGTTGTAGTTTTCAGGTCCAATATAGAACCGCTGGTTAACTGCAACATGCCGCTGGATTTACCATTGGCAGAAATTGTAACAACATGGTTATTGCTTTCCCCATCACCAATCACTACGGCATCGCTGGCACCCGGAAAGGCAGTTGCATCGGGGCTTGCAGGGTCATTACTGACATTGGACCAGGTACTTTGTGTGTCCCAGTCACCGGAACGGTGGCTATAAAACACTTTGATTCCGCCAAGTCCTATCGGAGTACCTGCAGTATAATCGCCATCGATGATACTGATGCCCGGGAAAAGAATATTTCTGTTAATTTTATCAACCTGTGCTACTGCTCCACGCGTCCAGAAATATGGATTAAAAACACCTGTGACATATGAATTGATTGCTGCTCCTACATCCGCTGCCTCATATTTATACATGTGAGAGACAGATCCGGGCTGAATGCCTGTTATTAGGTTGCTGGTTACCATCCAGTGATAGGTCATTACCTCGTTGCCTATTATTGCCAGAGGATGAGCACAAGCAACAGGGTTTACAGTAACATCTCCCCATGTTGCAGGCGCCTGGGAAAAAGAAATTGTACCGGGATGATAACCTGTACCAGCACCGACCGGATAAAGGAAAGACCCTGTAGCACTGAAAGTTTTTGTTAATCCTCTGTCACTATGCTGGCCCGAAGTGGTTATCATCTTTGTATTTCCAAAAGTTGTTGGTGCAGGAGTACCGGTTAATACATCGTAAATATTACTATTGGCTGAAAGGGACAGATTATGTCTGTTAATATCGAGAATCCCACTCACCAGTCTTAGGTTTCCGGTAATAGACTGGTTGGATGAAAAAGTTGATGTGCCGGCAGTTTTATTTATGGCAAAATTCCCGAACAGGCCGCTTCCCGATCCTCCAATTGTTTGAGCCCCGGTCCCGTTCAGGATAATGCTACCGTTCGCCTGGCTGGTATGTGTCCCGGAATTCAAAACGTCGCCGGCAATAGTTATTGTATTTCCCTGATCATTAAGGAAGCAGGACTCGTTGATTGTAAGAGCCCCCCTTATTGTAAGGTTATTGGTAATATTTGTGTTAGTGGCATTTTCAAGGACAAAGTTGTTTAAACCTGTGGTTATCGTACCGGCATTGGAAAAGACCTGTCCACCGCTGCCATTAAAGGTTGTAGTATTATTTCCGGGGGTATAGGTTCCGGCTAAATTAAAATTATGCCCGACATTAAGATTTATTGCATTTGTGTTTAAATCTAAAACGGAATTGGCCCCAATGGTTAAATTGTTCAGGATTGTCAGAGGTGACGGGGCGGACCACTGAACTGTAGTAGTCCCGCTACCGCTTTGATTTGTTAAGTTCATGTCAAAAAAAGGCACCGATGAAACAGCAGTATAAACCGTCCCGGAGCTTGGGAGGTTTAGATTTACTGTTCCGCCTGTGACCTGATAATTTCCTGCCTGTGCAGCAATATTCATAATCTGGAAATTTGTGCCACCTCCATTACTTGTGAAGTTTAATGTGCCCCCGCTCATATCAAATACCGAATTGGTGCTACTTAGACCCAGCATGGGGCCGGCGTGGAATTCCCCTTGCAGCCTTATATTTACAGTACCTCCTGTCTGGGTAAAACTTGCAATGTTGGTGGCCCCGGTAGCTGACCATGTCTGACTTACATCCAGAACGCCACTACTTTCAATCAATATGGATGGGGCCCCATATTGCATTAAAACCAATCCGGCTGCATCTCCTGTTGAAAATTGTCCGGCGCTGATGCGCAAGACTCCATACAAGGTAGCTGCCTGATAACCTGTTCCGTTAAGTCCGGTCACAGTTGAGGATACATTTGCCCCATTAATCCATAAACCAGCTGTAGGCAATAAATTAAAGTCTTCACCACCTTCGGTCAGAGATGGTATATTAATATTTACATTCAGCTTCAAGGTGCCATAATTAATAAATAAGGCCTTATAATAAACCCCGTAGCCATAATCACCAACAGCACCACCTCCGGCATTATTGTTCCCCTGGTTATTTGGGCCATATAATGCAAAATTATTTGTACTGGAAGAAACTATCTCCAGTTTACTGGTCTGATCCGTTCCTTTTTGGACAATTAATCTGAAAAAATCAGTAATACCGTTACAAGTTAATGTGTTGTCAGTAGCACCCTTGAAATAGACCTGTACATCTCCATAGTTGGTGCCGCTATACGCAGTAACACCAAGTAAGTAATACGCGTTATTAAAAGGCGATGGCAGCCCTGTAAATCGGGCAGTACCATTGTTTGTAAAATCGCCATAAACCGACAAACTGTGTATAGGGAAAGGTGTTGTGGTATTATTTGGATTTGGTAATGCATGTGACGATGCAAAGTTGTTTACCCTTATATTACAACTTGTTCCAATGGTAAAGTTACCATTGACAACCATATTAATGAGATTATCGGAAGGTGTTGAATTGCCAAAATAGAAGGAAAGGCTTCCTGATGCATTATTCTTAAGGTCAAAGTTTCCGTTTAAAGTATAGTTAATTGGGTTGGTGGCATTATTCAGAAATACAGTAGTTGCACCAGCGGTATAGTTTGAGATAATCAGATTGTTATATGTTAGCTGAGTGCTGCTGATGCCGGTACTGTTAAGATTGTAGTATTCAACTGTTCCTCCGTCTGCTGCTACAAAACCGGTGTAGACACCTCCCGGAAAAGTTCCGGAAGAGAGTTTCAAAGAACCCTGCCCGCTTACTGTTCCGAAATTATGAGTATTTGTAGCCTGTAAATCCAGCGTTCCTCCAAGCATTATCTCAAGAGAAAGACTATTCTTGCCATTCTCATTTATAGTTACAGTTCTCCCGTTTAAAATAACAACGTTGTTTGCCGGGCCCGGCACTGCTGCACCAATCCATAATGAACCTGAGGGGTCTATTGTCCATGTGTTTGATGAGTTCCAGTCGCCCGACTGGTAAGAATACAATGTCGTCACTTCGCTTGTTCCGATAGCAAAATATGCCGGCAATGATGCATTTGCAATAGCCGAGGCTGTGGTAATGGACGTCCCGATATTTGTGCCGCCGACTGAGACATAATTACCGGATTGTGCAGCAGATTGGCCTATCGTCTTAGTGAAATCCAACCCGCTTTCTGTTAACCTTATAAAAGCACTTGTAAAATTTCCACTTACCCTTTGTACATACCAGTTTCGTGGTGCGATTCCGGAAATGGTCGTTTCGTCGCCATTGATAGCGCCGGTTCCGCTTTCGGATACCAGAACTACCGGAGTAGTTACGCCAGTTGTAATATTTAACAGCTCCAGTGGACGGTAATTTACTCCATCGCCAACAGGAAATAAATAGGGAGTTCCGTAATTGGTCTGACCAGCAAGCAAGGTTCTGGCCATCGGACCATTTATAAAGCTGGTTGCTGATGCACCTCCTATACTTCCTGTCGCTGTATTGGTAATCGTCAATAAATTTGTAGAAGTAGTATTGAGAATGCCGGAGGTAAATGTAAGAGTACCGGAAGAGAGAGGCGCTGTAAGGGATATACCGTTTGGATTGCTTATTGTTAAATTATTCAGATTGGTAACACTCGAAGGGAGAGTGATCCCGGCTGAAGATCCGCCAAACACTAAAGAGGATGATGCTGTTGTTGACAGGTTAGTGGGGTTACCTGCAATTGCCGGTCCATTGAGGGTGAGGATATTGCCTCCAACTGCAAAAGTACCACCACTCAGGGTAAGAAGAGCTCCTGCCGTTGCATTCCCTCCAAGAGTTTTAGTACCGGAACCGGAGATAGTAAGATTATTATAGGTAACCCCTGCTACAGTTTGTGCCCCGGCTGCATTGTAATTAATAGTTCCTGTACCTGAAATGAAGGTCCCTGCTGTAAACGTGCCATTATTACCAATATTCAATAAGCTTGAACCCCCATTCAGTGTACCGTTTGAATTTGTCCACGTACCTGTAAATGTATGAGTTAGGCCTGTTCCCAGGTTAAGTGTGCCACCATTTCCGTTAATTGTCAATCCATTCCCATTCACATTGCCTGTGAAAGTTGCAGTACCTCCGGTTTTGGTCATCGAAATGTTTCCGGTAGTAGTAAATCCGGCAATGCTTTGATTTGCCATTGTAGAGGTAATAGTAAATGCAGAAGCGTTTGCTGTAAGCGTTCCACCATTATTTAAGAAGTCACCTCCGAATGTCAGGCCGTAATTATTAGCTGCACTGGTATTGAGTGAAGCTCCATTATTAAGTGTCAGGGGAACGTTTAAGTTAAAAACCTTGGCAGCATTCATGGTTATAACTCCGGTATTGGCAATAATAACTCCGCCGGATGCAGAAAAAGTATTTACCCATTCAGAACCGGCTGTTCTTGATGTAGATGTATTATATTGCAGAGTAGAGGTGGCACCATAAGTTGGAGCTGCAGAAACTGTAGCGGTTCCTTCCATTGATATCATATGGTTTACCGTTATGCCTGTTGTTGTTTTTGCTCCGGAACCTGAAAGGGTAAGATTATAATATGTGTATCCGCTTGCAGTTTGTGCCCCTGCTGCGTTGTAATTTACAGTTCCGGTGCCACAGTTAAAAGTTCCTATTGTATTGTTACCTCCGATAGTCAGTGATCCGGTTCCCATTGTTACAATGCCATTTCCTGTCAGGCTTCCGGTCATGGTAAGGCTGTTGTTTCCCATATCCAGAGTTGCGGTCCTGGTTCCTGTATAATTGATTGAGACATTTGAAACACTTTGTGTTATATTTACATTAAGAGTTAATATCCTTCCGGCACCAGAACCGGTAACTCCAATTACAACAATATGATTTTCCCCACCAACCTGACCAGGATATGTTGCAGTAGTGGCTGCACCGGTTTTCACCCAGGCAATGGCAGTCCAGTTTCCAGTAGGATTTGTTGGGGAAGTAAAAGTGGTCTGTCCCCATGAAGTAGCTCCAATTAGTAACAAAAATCCTACCACCATTCCCCATCGCATTGGCATGGCAGGCAGGCTTAATAAACTTCCTGCCATGCAACGGGATAATAAAACTGCCAGGAATATATTGTAAACGGTTCTCAACTATTTTGTCCCTAAATTATGCTGTTAAAAATCAATAATTCAAGAGTTTGTAAATTTATGAAAATGGCGTATAATTATTTAGATAGATACCCTTCTTAATATCTGTATAGGAAAGTTCTAAAGATGTATTTTAAGTTCTTTAGTTGAATTTTCACTTATCATAATGAAAGGTTTAAATTATTTCATGCTATCAGGTTAGTGAAGAAGAATATATATTAACTACCCATAACTTTTAAACTTGAAATACCGGAAGTCGCCATACTTATTGCCAGGGTGTTCCAGGAAACACGCGCCATATAATAACAGTCTACGGCAATAGCTGACAAATGATAAAATGCCAAAGCCATTGCCATAACGAATGTCTTAAAGATCAAGTGTGGGTCTTTCATTCTCTCAATTATGTGAATGGAAAGGCACCGTTTAACCATAAATTATATTTGCAACACTAATTCAGCTTCGGCATACCGGATCGGCTTAACATCTGAAGGGGCAGAGTAAATAACACGTAATGTCCCTGCTCTGAAGTCTACCCCCGGTACTTTGTTAAGATTAAACTGAAAGCGCCGGATGCTATTAGGTGTATATACAGCAACACCGTTTGCAGTGCCGACGCGGGTTATTTTGCCCTGTGTGGAAATATGGTCCACGGCCAGATCGCCATAGATCGAAATATTTCCCTTGCGGTTAAAGACCAGACTGATCCTTGGAATGGTATCGTTCACCACTTCAAATGCCAGATCCGAAAGAGTGACTTTGGCAGAGGTTTCTCCAACCCGGATTATAACAGGAATAGTGATACCAAAGACAGGGATCAGTCTGACAGAGATTGTTGTAGTATCTCTGACTGCTTCTTCCTCACCAAGTGGTTTAGCTTTAGGTACCGCCCTGAAATAAAAATGAGACCGGTATTCACCGGCCGCAAGCTCATTTGATCTGACAATTTGTATCTTTACTACCTGTACTTCGTTGGGTCCAAGTGTGACAGATCGTGGAAAAAAGCGGATATACCTGTCTGCAAACCTCTGGTCCGGATCCGGTTCAGTGATGGTCTCAAAACCTCCATCCTCTTTCATCCTGATCTGGATCAGTGATATGGCATATGTCGCTGTATCCTGACCAGTGTTTGCCAGGTTAAGATCAAGCGATCTTTTTGACCCCTCAAAAACTGCCCTCCTTGGAGTTATCAGAAGATTTCCCTGCGCAGCAGCTTCTGCTGAAAAAAAAAGTGTAAAAACGAACAACTCTGCCAGGAAAATCATGAATGACTTCAATCTGCAGGTAGGGAGAAATTTCCAGGAATAAATTAGTCTGCCCATTGACATTGAATTAAGTTTTTATTAAACACACAAACCTGCTAATTAAAGTCAAATGTTATCGTATAGGATCCTGTATATATCCCCACCGGATTGTCATGCAGGGTGCCGACATTAAGTGTTGCACCAACATAAATAACCTGGAATCCATCCTGCAACATACCGGTTCCGATGCCAGGAGAAGGGATGGAAATCCAATCTTCGATAAGCATTGTTTTTGCATTAGATGTATGGGTAAGTACAACCGGGTTGGAGGGAAGTGTAATTGAATAAACAGCATCAACATCTCCGGATACGTAAAAACTTGCTGCATTGTGAGTGCCAGTTCCTGTAAAAACACTTCCCAGAACAGAGACAGTACTCTCAGGTGTAAGTATAATCTGCCCACCCTGTGGACCAGGAGAAAACCGTCCGAAATTCAACTGCGATGTCTCACTGGCAGAAAAAACCGGAATTATTTCGGCAATAACATGTCCGGTTGCACTAACCGGAAGAGTGACCTGTGCTAATACCTTACCTCCGGTTACAGGCAATAAACATATCAGGCTGAAGATTAATATATTAAGCCTTTTCATTATGCTTATTTAAAAGAATAATATCCTTAGAGACTCTTTTTAGTTATAGTTTACAGTAACTGTAAAAGGAGTTCCGGAAACATACGTTCCCCCAACCTGGCTTGCAGCAACGTTCAGTGTAGCACCAACATCAATGGTTTGAGCACCGGCACCGCTAAGAGTCCCTGTTCCACTTGGAGTGCTTGTAAATGCAGTAACTGTCATGGTGTTTGCTGGAAGAGTTATATGTGTAATTGTTAAAGGAGAACCCGAAATAGCGATTGTGTATGTATAGGCTGGTGCACCTGTAACATTAAAATGTGCTGCTGAAACAGTCCCGACAGTGGAAGGTAGCGTTACGCCGCCTGTGATTGAACGTGTACCAGCGGGATCAAGAATAACTGTTCCACCAGATGCGCTTACTGCAACGTTACCAAAGTTCATATTGCCTGCATTGGCGATAGCTATTGGAGAAACGATAGTTGCAGTGGCTGTAGCAGTAGCCAAAACCTGTGCAAATGAGGCTGCTGTAAAAGCAAGCATTACGATTGAAAGTGCGAAAAATTTTGTCGTTTGTTTCATTTTTATCTGATTTTAAGTGTGAGTAGTTTTATTATTCTTGTATGGTTTCATTAAAAACTATGGCAAATATAGTTCTGTCTCAAAATAAAGTAACATATGTGATTTTAATATTATTAAACAACAAACTGAACTTATCAACAATTTATGGGTTGATCCACTCTTAATATTCCAGTACCTGTCCGTCGGTTAATAATTTATTTTTTATTTCTTCATAAGATAAATCATAAATACTTTTCCTGTTTTCCAGAGCCAGTGAGGCAACGGTACCGGCACTCTGGCCAAGGATCATAAAAACAGGCTCCATCCTGATTGAGCCAAAAGCAATATGGGAACTTGAAACACACACTGTTACAAGAAGGTTATTACACTCTTCTTTTCGGGGCATTATTGCACCCAGATCAATCTGGTAGGGGCGATCAGGGCTCACACCAAGATCCCCCTCATTCTGAACAAAGCCTTCGGGTGTGACATATCTCTGAACATTATGAGAATCCATTGTATATGAGCCCATTCCAATAGGTCTTGGAACCTCTCTTTTCCCAAGGACATCATTCTCAATCATTACATATTCCCCTATCATCCGGCGGGCTTCTCTGACATATATATTATATGGCCAGTTACCATTATCTACAAACTCATCCTTTGCAAAACCCCACTGATTCATTGTATCTCTTACACTTTCAGGAATGCGCCGGTCAGTTGCCATAAAATAAAGCAATCCTTTCTGGTAAAGCACATGTTCGTTTATAATCTCTTTTCTTCTTTCATAAGAAGCTTCCGGATAATCCCAGTTCATTCCGATATTATCGAAGCTTAAAGGGCCATGATTATTTACATCAGTTTTAAGGTTTGGTATTGGATCATATTTCCCGAAGAACTCATTCCATCTCACCTCGGATAATCTGGCCAGAAGCTCATATTGGGTGCTGTCATAGCTTTCAGGTTTTGTTATTGACACTTTATTTTCAGGAAGCTTTGTCAGACACAGCCTGAAGCAGTAAGCCTGGATCTTTTTGTCTCCTGTCCCATTCTCACCGGGAGTCCCGGATGAAATGCGAGGAAGAAGCCCGCTGGAAGGGTCCCCCGGGATTTTGTAAGGATCAATATTATCTTTAAAATAATGACCATGATGGAAAACACCTTTCTGAACCCCGTTCCACTTTTCATTATAAACACTTCCCGATTCACGTCCGACAGTATATTTTACACCTGCCGATGCCATAAGATCACCCTCATAGGTGGCATCAATAAAGACTTGACCCATGAATATCTTCCCGCTGAGTGTCTTCATTGAGATTATTTTACCATTTTCTTTTGAAACCCCATGCTCTCTGTCAAGCCACTCATCCCTGTAAACGGTGATATTGTTTTGCTTTATCATTTGTTCGAAAGCCTCTTCAGCAGCATAAGGCTCAAAGATCCACATGGTACGGTTTTCGCCGTCAATGGCAGGATTGCCCTGGCCAATGTTGCCATATTCTGACTGTTTTTGCCAATTCCATGATTCCGGTTTTTGATAGTGCTGATATATAAGCTGATAAAACTCCCTGGCCAGGCCTCCGATAACAGCTTTATTACCTGTATCTGTAAAACCCAATCCTGATGAAGACAAACCCCCGAGATGTTTATCAGGTGAAACGATAATGACTGATCTTCCCATCCTGATCACCTGCACCGCAGCAGAAACAGCTGAAGAAGTTCCCCCATATACTATCACATCAGCTTTAAATACTTTGCCTGTTGATTCATTCTGACAATGAATTCCAACCAGACCGAAAGTAATTATTAGTATCAGATAAAGACTTTTTCTCATTTTTCAAGATTTAAATTTTAGCATTAATCTTTTTTACCACTAAGGTTCCTTTAGATTCACAAAGGATTCATTTATAAATAGGTTTAACCTCTAGCGCGGATTTGACTTCGTCGAGCTCACTTCGGTCGGTTAGCTTTGCTGAGCTCGCAAAAGTTGTCTCCCTGAATCGCTGGCGCGGATTTGCAATCCGTGCCTTTTGCTCGGTTGCAATCCGTGCTTTCCGCTGCCTTTTACACAGTATCAGTTTTATATGGCACCGATTACAAATCGGCGCCAGCATTAAGATTAATAAATCAATTTAAAAAACAGATTCAATTTTTATTTTATTAATTCCGGATTTTAATTTAATCATACCAGTTTCTGTTTTGATCTTTTTACCGTTAACCCTTACAACTGAATTTTTAATATCGGGTAAAACAAAATCACACTCCATATTTGCAGGAATAGTAATTGAGTACTCCTTAATTTCCCCCGTTTCTTTAAATTCAGCAATAATGCTTCCACGAATAGTTGGTACACTTATTTTGCTGTAAGTAAGATTACTTAATTGTGGTTTAATGACTGCTTTGGAATAACCCGGTCTTACGGGAGCTATTCCCCACATATAACCAGGTATGATATTGGCAGGAGCTGCACCCCAGGCGTGATTCCAGTCGGAGTTGGGTTTGTATTTCAAATCCCAGGCTTCCATAGTTATTGTGGATCCGGATCTTATCATATTCCACCAGCCTCTGTCATGTGTTGCTGTTAACAGACTTAAAGCATAATCAGCCTCTCCGGCCCGGTAAAGCCCCTCAAGAAGATATTGTGCACCGTAAACACTACACGCCATTCCGCGCGATTTAACAAAATCAATGACAGTTTTTTTGTTTTCATCCGGGACCAGATCAAAAGCCAGAGCCATCATATTACCATGCAGCGAAGAGTGTCTGGAAAATTCTCCATCTAAATATATACCCTTATTTCTATCGAGAAGTTTTTCATTAATTGCTTTTTTTACCTTCAGAGCCTGATTCCGGTAAAGGACAGAGTCAACGGCTTTACCCAGATAACCTGCCAGCTTTGCCATTAAAACGAGATTCCGATAATGAAATGCATTGACCATAGTATTTATTTCAACCATATCATAACCATCCCTTTCGCCCTCGGGAGTTGCCAGCTTCCACCCGGTATCATTCTGCGAAGGGGGCCAGTCAACAATATCCCTGATCCTTTCCTTCGCATTTGAAAATCCCAGATTTGTCATAATCTCATCGGTAACATTTTTTGAACTTATCAGGCCGTCTGCCCGGGCAAGACTTATCAGTGTTTTTTGTTGGAGTTCATTATAATACTTGTTAATCGACTCATTATTACCAGTGTACATGATATCATTATAGAACATTGGAACTGTTTGTAAAATCCATTCTGTCGGCCAGGTGGGGTGTTTGATAAAATATTCGTTTGTCAGACGTGCCAACGAATATTCACGATCGGTGTAATAATGACCCAGCTGATTAATATAAGCATCCGCTTCATAGGGAATCCGTTCACGGTCTCCGTCAATATATATTCCGGCAAATGAGGTGGCTTTCATACTGTACTTGCAGATATCCCATATTTGATTCAGTATTGTATCTGAACTTTCAAAAAAACTCATGTTTTCATCGAAATAATACCAATAGGCTTTCTGAAAAATGTTTCCCGGTTTAATTACAAAACTGCAATTTTCAAGCTCACAATAACGGAACGGGGTTATGACTCCGAATGAGTCGGGGAGATGTACGGCAGCCGGATCGGTATTCCTGATATCAGGTGGAAGATTTAGGATATACCGGGTTTTTCCCGGCTCAACCGGAAACAAAACTTTCTGATACCGGATAGTGCCACCCGGATTCCGGTCTATATTATTCAATCCATTAGTTTTTTCTCCAAGGTGAACAGTTATTGTGTCATTTGAAGATGGAGTTATATCTAATACCAGGGTCCCGAAAGCATCCTTACCGAAATCAGCGAAATAATGATTATTCCTGGTTTTTACTAATTTTTCGGGTTTGATAAATGTTCCCATGAAGTTATTCCTGGTTGTTGCATAACCATTGAGGATACCTGTTTTAAAAGATTGAATCTGAGAAAACAGCGATGGTTTGCCTTTTTTGTTCCAGATCCTTACTTTCCAGAAATATGAAGTGTTATTTAAAAGGTTCCCTCCGGCATATTCTATCTCCGAGGAACGCGAACTAAGTGTCTTATTACTATTCCAGAAATCAACTTCATCCCTGATAAGTTTTTCTTTTGATGAAGAAACCAGAATCTGATATGCTGTCTGTGATTCTGCCATGACCGGAACTATCCAGCTGAATTCAGGTTTTATATCGAGTATTGGAACCTGTTCAGGCTCCCTGATAAATTCGACCATAAGTCCGGTTGGGGATTCTGGTGTTGACTTATTAATCCCAGGAAAAAAGAATGGTACAATCAAAAGTAACCAGAAAGGCTTCATGGGGTTAGTTATTTTTTTGACTACTAATCCTGAGAATTTTTAGTTCATATGGCTGAAATTTAATGTTATTTTCAACCGATGCAGTATTTGATCTGGCAGTATAAGGATCCAGCCATTGATACTTTCCGGGAACGGAGATTTTTAACTTAGTGGTCAAGGCTCCTGCCTCTTCATTAAAAAGGATATAATAATGATCTCCGCCTTTTAAAACATGCCGGTATCTGATGTTCTCCGAAACAGGTACAAAAGTGACATCAGGTTGAATAAGGTTATCAATTGCAGCTATCAGTTCTTCAGATGATTTTACTACACGGGCGCCTTTTAACAGAGTTGTAAACTGAGTGTTTTGCCAGACAATCAGCCTGCCTTTTTTTGCCAGTTTCTTCAACAGGGGTTTTGCCTGTTCCGGTATATATGACAGACTATCCAGGATCACTGCGCGATAATTCATTCCAGTGATGTGAACTCCCTTTCCGTCAACTTTTGCTTCTTCCCAGAGATGACGCATTTCTAGATAGTTGAAATCGCGCTGGTGCTGGTAACATATTTTTGGGGTTTTTTCAGGCAACCATGTAGCTTCAGCAAGGATAGCCAATTCACATATTTGTCGCGAATCAGTATTAAGCCAGCTCAGTCTGCGGCAAGCATCCGCATAAGGTTTATAATCTGCCCACCAGGAGGAATTTGGTCCAACATCAGGAGGGCGCTCATCGAAACGTGGTCCGCGTATGGAGTAGTAAAAGGCATGTGGGATAAGGAAATTCTGACCACGCACGAAACACCAGTTTGCCAGCCATACCATTTCATCGTAAGTAAGATTATGTCCATAGGCTCCATAAAGTTCATTGGTATTCCGGCGGAACCCCAGATGGATCATTGCACTGGAAGCGCATTTGGCCATTGTTGAATGCTGACCTTCAAGGGCTTTAGGTCCCGGCTCAACATAACGCCATACCAGATCCTGTCCGGGGATTTGAAAATAGCGTTCGGTTCCAATATCCATTGAACCGGCAGGATGCCCCATCAATGCAATTCCATGCCTGCTGCACCAGTCGCCTAATCGCTTGTAGTAGTTTTCTTCGAGGCATATATTGATTGCGCGGTCATAGTCCGAACGATGTTTTTTGTATTCCGGATGGTCGATATACCAGAGGTCGGCAAGGAACGGTTTGAAATCATAACCAAGAATATTGTTGATTTGAGTAAGCAGGGAAGAATTTCCTGGTACGACACCTCTTGCTACCCCTCTCCCAAGCGGAGATGGTTCATCAGTGAAAATCCCCAAAACAGTTGTTCCGAAATATTTTCCAAATTCCTTTTCATATCTGTCATAAACAAGCTCAATAAAGCTGGTTACTGCGTCGGGATTAAGTATATCACCTGCAGGAGGTGACTCTTCACTTAATCTGTCTGAGCCTTCTCCAATGTAATGAAGTCCGCGTATCACACCTCCAGATGGTTGTTCAACAACAGCAACACGCTCTCCTCCTGGCCGGTCAATAATAGTTACCAGTTTCATTCCTTTTGTCAACTGAGGTTCTTCCCCAGGTTTCAGGTCAATTTTAGCCAGGCCCCGTGCTGCATGTGCCGGATTACGAGCAACAACCTGCCCGCTTGAAGATCCGGAAGGATACATTCCTTCATCGTAAAGAACAATATACATCTTTCGCTTTGATGCCTCTTCAATTGCTATTCTCATTGAATGGATCATTTCCGTTGAAAGCCATCCAATGTTTTCAGGCAAACCGATACGAGGATGAATAACAAATCCATAAACGCCATGGGCTTCAAAATCAGCTATCTGGCGAACTATTTCTTCATCCTTCAAAGTGTCATTCCAGAACCAGAATGGCATAACTGAAAATTCACGAGGAGGATCTTTGAATTCATTGGGTAAATCCTGGGCGGCAGTTGTGACCAACAGGTATAAAATGAAAAACAGAAAAAATAAAATTCGTTTGATAACAGACTTCATAAGCAAATAACAGGTTTAAAGCAATTAGTAATTATTCCGATTGGGAGTCGAAAACACATAAAGATATTCAATCTGATTAAATTCTCGTAAACTCAATATTTTCCCCGCTGTCTTCAGTATCCCCGTCACCATTTGAGTCGCGTGTTAGCCAGAGGTTATTTTCATCCGCTTCAAAATCCCCAACAACTGCTGATTTGTAGTATTGAATATTATCTGTATAAAATTGAGTTCCCGGACCAAAGAACTGGACCGCGCTTGTACATTTATCTGATGCATCCTTGATGCATGTGCCAATCTCTTTAAGGATGAATGTCATCACGGAATGGCTGACCAGAAGATCGCCCTTTGTTCCATAGACTGCTGAGATGGTGCTTGAATTATCGCGCTGGATGATATAGGTTTCCTCATATGAGTGCCTGGTGAGAGTAAGGGTACGGGTTGTGTTAAAAACCAGATCGCCGGATTGTATCTTATCTTTGAACTGCCAGGTTCCTAAATAAAGAGGATCTTCTTTTATACTCTTGCATGATGGTGACAAAAGAGGCAATACCAGGAACATCAAAAGGCATATGAATATTATTGAATTTTTCATAGTTTCGTAATTATCCGTTAAAATTACAATATATGAAAGCCATAATCAAGTGCAAATAAGCAACAAATCAAATGAATTATTAAAACCAGGGAAAATCCGATCTTTTTGACAGAATTTTATTTCTTTGGAAACCAGGGAATGAATGAACTGGTTTTTTGAATATATTCACAATACTGATATTTTTCAGGATTACACTGAAGCCCCATAGAATAGTCATCATGATCATTATGACAAGATTGGCCTGGAGATAGATCTGAAAAAATGTCATAGGGCTGAGCATTTAATCATCATAAAGTAAGGCTACTGAGGCGGCTCCGATTCCTGCATTGGCGCCAATTACAGGAGAGATATTTACTACTGATACAGGCTTTTTAAGAGTCATTTTTTCCATTTTCTCTGAATACCATTTTGCAGCATCTTCATTATTTGCATGAAGTACAATATAGTTCCAGATCTTTTTGTCATGGCTGATCTTTTTTATATGTCCCATGACCTTATCCATATTAGCTCTCAGATTAAATGCTCTGTCAAAAACTATCGCTTTTCCTGTATCATCTATGGATACTATCGGATTAATGTTGAGGATCCGGGCAAAAAGTCCTTTTATTGCAGATATACGTCCTCCACGAACCATGTATTTCAACGTTCTGACACTTACAAAGATACGGGTGTTTCTGATCCATTTTTCTGCCAGTGTAACAACCTGATCGTGTGAAAAGTCTTCTTCAATTGCCTGTGCAACACGCAATACAATTAGTCCAAGGGAGCCTGAAAGGCTTTTTGAATTTAAAACTGTAATTGGTTTGTTGAACTCCCTGCTTATTGCCTGTGCAGCTTTCTGACTGCTGAAAAAGGTACCGCTTAATTTATCACTAACATGAAGTGCTATTATAGAATCGTAATGTGAAGCAAGAAGTGAATAGAGGTTTGTAAAAGTCTTCTCATTAATCTGCGATGATTTGGGATAATCGGGACTTTCGTCAAGAAGAAAATAGAACTGTTCAGGCTTGATCGTGACCTTATCGAGATAATTGTTTTCGCCAAAATTTATATTGATCGGCAGCATATTAATCTGATATTTATCGATAAGTTCCTGATCAAGATCACATGTTGAATCTGTTACAACGGCGATTTTCCACTTTCTGTTATAAACTGCCTGGCTCTGACGAATCATGTCATCAGCTTTCTGAAATGTAATCGCCCCGGCATTTCTAAGGTTATTAAATAGTTCTGCAGGAGTATTTGTATGAAGATGGAATCTTCTGATTTTATCTGAACCGGCAACAACAACGGAATCTCCATAATTTTCCAGAGTATGGATTAACGACTTGTTATCAATTTTACAGTCTTTAATAATTGCCTCGGTGCAGTATCTGAAATCGATTTTTTCAGAGATCACCTCCTCGATTTTCGGGAAATAAGCTGTTTCGCTTTTGGCAAGGATAAGCTCTTTAACATTTCTGGAATTAATAAATTCTATAATGCCTTCAACGAACAAAACAAAACCTTTAGCCCCGGCATCTACAACATTGTGTTTTGCCAGTATTTCCAGTTTTGACTTAGTTTCAAGAAGTGATCTTTTTAGAATTTCATAAGAACTAACAAGCAGATGATTGAAATCTGCAAACTTATTCCGGCTATTATAAATATAGTCTGCCCATTCTTTAATTACTGTAAGCATTGTCCCCTCTACCGGATTGGCAACAGCTTCATAAATATACCTTACAGATCTTTGAATACTTTCAGCAAACTGTTTCAGAGTGACAGATTTATATTCACCTGTTTCATTGCTAAGACCATAAAAAAACTGGGCAAAGATAATTCCTGAGTTCCCCCTGGCATTCATCAATGTTGCCTCTGCAATCCTGTCTGCCGTAATTTTATAGGATCTGTGGGGATGAAGGGATTCTATTACAGACCTGATTGTGGCGGCAAGATTGGTGCCTGTATCTCCATCATTTACAGGAAATACATTTATCTTATTAAGTTCAACCTGATGTTCAATAACATTTTTAGCTCCTGCAATAAAAGTATAATATAAGTTACGGCCATCCATTTCAACAAGAGGAACTGCACTCACTAACGTCATAATATCCGTATAATTACCTTTTGCAAATGTAGTAATGTTTAGTTTAATAAAGTCCTCTGGTATCAGATCAACTTAAAAACTAAACAGAGTAATTAACTTTTTGTTGGGTGGGCCGGTTATTTATATTGATATACCCTCACATAGTCAACCTCATATAATATCGGGAATATAGTTTTTGAAGGATCCCCTCCGTTCGCACCGATGGCAAG
>JBGOZX010000086.1:0-17547 GCA_041480425.1 Bacteroidia bacterium | reverse complement strand
CAACTATTTATTACCAGACAGATCTCATTTATGAAGAATCATGATCTGGGATTCAACGATGAAGATCTTGTTTCTATTCCGCTTCATGTAAAAGATGAAAGCAAACGTCTGGAATTTGCAAAGATATTTGAAGGGAGTCTGGAAAGAGAGGCAAAGGCCTATGATATTAAGGGTGTCTCCCTTACTGAAAATGTTCCGGGACAAAACTTTCCTAACAGATTTGCAGTCATTCCTGAGGGATCTTCGCCGGAAGACTCCAGAGAAATGGTAGTAACATCAATAGATGAACATTTTTCAGATGTATTTCAGGTCCCGGTAATCAGTGGCAGAATGCTTGCTGATACAATTGCTTCCGACAGGTTCAAAAATGTAATGATTAATGAAACAGCGGTAAGAAAATTAGGATGGGACAACCCTATCGGTAAAAAACTCAGGTTCAAACATGAGGAGGAACCGGTCACAGTTATTGGAGTGATAAAAGATATTAATATCAGATCATTGCAAACTCAGATAGAACCTGTGGTATATCGTTATACAGGTGCAAACTGGCTGGCAGGTTACGTGACCCTGCGTATAGATCAAAGATATTATCAGCAAACCATTAAATTCATCAAAGAAACATGGGAAGAGATGGCCCCTGGTATCCCCTTTCAATACTTTTTTATTAAAGATAAATATATTGAAAGATACAGGGATGAAGAAAGGCTGGCCAATATAGTAGGGACCTTTACAATAATAGCTGTTTTCCTCTCGTGTCTTGGCTTGTTTGCATTGATTGCCTGGTTATCAGTTCAACGTACCAAAGAGATAGGAATCAGAAAGATTAACGGTGCCGGAATCACGGAAGTTATGTTTCTGCTAAGCAGCGAATTTATTAAGCTGGTGGCAATTGCATTTGTTATTTCCTGTCCTGTTGCCTGGTACATTATGCATAAATGGCTGCAATCCTTTGCTTATAAAACTGAACTTAGCTGGTGGATATTTGGTTTATCCGGAATCATTGCGCTTGCGATAGCTATAGTAACTGTGAGTTTTCAAACCTGGCGGGCAGCAACCCGGAACCCTGTGGATGCTTTAAGGCATGAATAAAACACTATATGCAAGTTAGGCGTCATAATAAGCTGACAGTAAATGAAATGATAAATTTGATTATATGAAAAAAATGAAAGCAGTAGTATTTAACAAAAAAGGGTCACCTGCCAAGCTGATCTATTGTAGTGTTGACAAGCCTGTACCAAATGACGACGAGGTTTTGATAAAAGTCCATGCAGTTGCGCCAAATGCTGCCGATTACCGTTCTATGAAAATGGGAATCATCCCTAAGAGAAAGATTTTTGGAGCTGATATTGCAGGTTGTGTAGAATCTGTTGGGAAAAATATCACTCAGCTTAAGCCAGGGGATGAAGTAATGGGGGACCTTGCAAGTTTTGGATTTGGAGGATTTGCCGAATATGCTACAGCTCCTGAAAAAGCATTGATAATTAAACCTGCAAAGATTTCATTTGAAGAAGGAGCGACTCTACCTATGGCAGCATTAACGGCTCTCCAGGCATTACGTGACAAAGGCAACATTCAAAAAGGACAAAAAGTGTTAATTATTGGTAGTTCTGGCGGTGTTGGAACATTTGCAGTTCAGCTTGCTAAATATTTCGATGCAGAAGTAACGGGGGTATGTAGTTCAAAGAATGTACAGCAAACGAGTTCTCTCGGTGCAGATTATGTAATTGATTACACAAAAGAGAATTTCACAAATAGCGACATGCGGTATAACCTCATTTTAGCAATCAATGGTAATTATCCACTTTCTGCCTATAAAAAAGTCTTGACTCCAAATGGCATATATGTAATGGTTGGTGGTTCTTTATCACAAATTTTCAAATCATTTTTATTTGGATGGTTGATGTCATTTGGCTCGAAGAAGATGAGATTTTTATCTGCAAAAGCAAATAAAAATGATTTGGAATTTCTTGCAAAGCTTCTGGAGGATGGCAAGATCAAACCAGTTATTGACCGACGCTACTCACTTGACAAGACTGCAGATGCAATGAGCTATCTGAGTGAAGGACACTCACATGGGAAAGTGGTGATAATTGTGGAATCAAAATAAAAATATTACGAACGCACAACAATGTATATAAAAAATAGGCTGTTTAGTAGTAACTTAAAGTGTTGTAGCGCGCTTCAACCTTTGTTTATTCTGAAAGTAAAGTGCAATGCAAACGCCTACTTTTCATATACTTATCGCTGTGCGTCATTATACAAACAGACAGAATATAAACTTGAATATTGGATGAAATAAGAAAATGAAAGCAATTATATGCACTAAATACGGACCACCTGAAGTCCTTCAGATTAAAGAAGTAGAAAAACCGGTGCCCAAAGATAATGAGGTTTTAGTAAAAGTCTTTGCAACAACAGTAACTATAGGAGACTCAAGAATGCGTAGTTTCACTGTGCCTTTTTGGCAATGGCTTCCTGCAAGGTTGTACTTAGGGGTAAGAAAGCCAAAAAGAGCTATTACAGGGATGGAACTATCGGGTGAAATTGAATCAATTGGTTGTAATGTAAAACGATTTAAAAAAGGAGACCAGATTTTTTCGTTTGTTGGTTTTGGCTTTGGAGCAAATGCTGAATACAAATGTATTTCTGAGGATGGAACAGACTCAAAAGATGGATTAATTGCAATTAAACCGACAAATATTAGCTACGAGGAGGCCGCTGCTGCAACCGGAGGGGCATTAACTGCATTGGCTTTTCTTAAAAAAGGAAATATTGGTAAGGGACAGAAAGTATTAATCTATGGAGCATCAGGAAGTGTTGGAACATTTGCAGTTCAGCTTGCCAAATACTTTGGGGCTGAAGTCACAGGGATTTGTAGTACAGACAATCTAAGTTTAGTTAAATCTCTCGGGGCTGATAAGGTAATTGATTACACTAAAGAAGATTTTACAAAAATCCAAGAGCGTTTTGACATAATATTCGATGCAGTTGCAAAAGCCTCTCGATCAAGTAGTAAACGATTACTAAATACAAATGGGATTTTTATATCTGCTCATGACTCTCTTGGTTCAATACGCATTAAAACCGAAGACTTAAACTTCATAAAAAAACTTTTGGAGAATGGGAGGTTAAAATCAATAATTGATAAGCGATATACATTGGAACAAATTGTTGAAGCACATAGATATGTGGATACAGGACATAAAAAGGGTAATGTGGTAATAACAATAGAAAAATGAATAACGAACACACAATAACTATGACGTCATTTGGTCTGAAAGACCTGGCAAGAAGTCATATTAACTATACTTCGGAAAACGTAAATCTTTTAAAAGAAGAAAGAAAATGGATTATAGCAGAAAGACCTCAATAATTGTAGGAGTATTATTCATAATTGGGACAGTTGCAGGTGTTCTAAGTGTTGTTTTTACAGGATCTATTCTATATGCTTCGGATTATCTTGTTAAATTATCTGCAAATGAAAGTCAAATAATAATTGGTGTACTCCTTGTGTTGATTATGGGCTTTTCACTTGCTATGGTTCCAATAATGTTGTATCCGATATTTAAAAAACATAACGAAATATTAGCTCTTGGTTATGTTGTTTTCAGGGGTGTACTTGAGACAGTTACTTATATTGCGATTGGAATCAGCATGCTATTATTGTTAAAACTAGGTCAGGAATATGTAAGAGCAGGCACACCTGTTGCTTCAAATTTTCAAACCTGGGGTATTTTATTACTAAAAGCCCGTGAATTGTGTTCGCTTAATACAATATTCGTTTTTGACATTGGAGCTTTGATGTTCTATTTATTATTGTATCAATCAAACCTCATTCCGCGTTGGCTGTCAATATGGGGTTTCATTGCCATCATAGCACATTTAGCAACTGGTCTGTTAATTTTGTTTGGATTGCAGACAGAAACATCTGCATTGAATACCATTATGAATTTTCCAATATTTTTACAAGAAATAATTATGGCGGTTTGGTTAATTGTTAAGGGGTTTAATTCAAATGTGATTAATTTAATGTCTGGACAAGAATGAAAAATAACGAACGCACAACAACCGTTATAGCTCATTAAAATGAGACACACTGCTACAATTATATTGATGATATTTAGCGTGGGACTGATACAAGCTCAAGATATTGATACTTTTTTTTTGAAATATGGAGTATCTAAATATGATACGATTATTTATAAACGAATCATTGAGTTCGATAAGATTAGCAAAATATATCATGTTAAGGATTATTTTGAAAATGGACAGATTCAAATGGATGCTTTTTATAGCTCGTTTGATAAGAATATAAAAGAGGGGAGCCAATGTAATTATAGTTCAAATACAAAAGAGGGTTTATATACAAAATGGTTCGAAAACGGACAGCTTGAATATTCTGCCACTTATAAAAATGGACTGATAAATGGATTGTCTACATTCTGGTATAAAAATGGAATTAAAGAATCAGAAGAAAATTGGCTGCACGGACAGCTTAACGGGAAAGTTAAATACTGGACAGAACAAGGAGAATTACAATTTGATTTATCTTTTGATCATGGACTAAATCAAAATCCTAAAGACGTACAATACCGTTATTTGTCATATACACCGAAAGAATATAACACAGACACATTAAAGAAATGGCCTCTTATCATTTATTTGCATGGGGGTTCACGCCGGGGAACTGATTTAATCAAATTATACGCTGATGGAATCCCTGACCAGCTATACAGGGGGAGAGAATTTCCTTTCATAATTATTGCTCCTCAATGTCCCGAGCACATTAGATGGTCTACAGATAATTGGTTTGAAAATCTCTTTAAAGAGGTAAACGACAAGTATAGAATTGATACAAATAGAGTATATCTGACTGGTTTCAGTTTAGGAGGGGCAGGCACATGGTATATTGCAGCAAAGTATCCAGATAAATTTGCAGCCATTGCCCCAATGAGTGGATTTACGAGTCACATGTATTTCATAGATAATAATATTGAAATGCTGATTAATATGCCAATATGGGCTTTTCATGGGAAAATAGATATTTTAGTTCCATTCGAAGAAACAGAAAGAATAATAAAAAAACTGGACGGAAAAAACAAGAACCTGAGGTTTTCAGTTGAACCTGAAGTGGGACATTGGATAAATTGGTTAGTGTATCCAAATCAAGAATTGTATGATTGGTTTTTAAAATATGACAAAAGATCAAAAACAAAAATTAACGGGCTATAATAGGACAGTGCAATGGGTATTTGGCTTCGCCGATCTTCTCAGGGACAAATCCAGCCCGAACAATCTGCCTGACTGACCAAGCCGGGCAGGTTTGAATCTGCCATGAGGAAGCCTATTCGAACTGGTCGTTCAATCCGGCAAAACCACTTATCATATTATTTGACCGCTAATCATTTTTTCCTTTGATTTACCTTGTTGCATTGTTTTCTTTGCGGCTATTATTCATTAATTAATCACTAAAAACAAACAATTATGAAAAGGTCATTATTATTTTTGATTGCAGTAACTTTCTTATTGCAAAGCTGTGCTAAAATCTTTTACTCACCTGATGCTACCCCACTGGCAAGAGCTCAAAAAATAATCGCAATAGCGCCACCCAATGTTTCAATCGCTGCTCGAAAAAAAGTAGATGGAGCAGCAATAATTGAACAACAAAGAACTGAATCAGTAAATTTTCAAAGGGAAATGTACAGTTGGATGCTTAAAAGAAAAATGCAAGGAACTATTTTTGTTGAAGTACAAGATGTTGAGACTACGAATACCAAGCTAGCTAATGCTGGATTTAATAATGGGAAATTATTAACACCAATAGATATGTGCAATATTTTAGGTGTCGATGGAATTATGACATCAAACTATTCACTATCAAAACCTATGTCTGAAGGAGCTGCAATTGCTGTCGCAGTACTAGTGGGTTTTTGGGGTGCGACGAATGAAGCGACTGTATCATTATCAATTCATGACCAAAGTGCAAAAAAAATGATCTGGAATTTTGATCATAAACTTTCATCTTCTTTAGGTTCTCCGGCGCGATTGGTCGATGATCTTATGAGACAGGCGAGCAGGAAAATGCCATATTTTACAAGCGTGAGTTCTTATTAAACAAAAAGACACTTTTAGTACCAAAAGCAGGACGTATCCAAAAACTGGATCAACTTTAAAGGCTCACCGAGACGAAGAGTATCTTTAACCAAGGAATTATGAAAACAAGACGTAGAAAGTGTAAATTAGAGCTTCGGCAACCACGCCTCACAATTTGGTCGATGACAGTCCAGTTTATTCTAATGTTTAATGTAAGCCAAACTTTTGCACAGGATACCACTTCGGCTGATTTCGCAACTTCAGTACCAGCAACTGCAGATACAACTAGAAAATTGTTTGGTGGCAATATTACCAACTTTGGTTACGGAGGGGTTATACTTAAATTTTCCAGCTTCAACAATCAGTTTGCATTCATGACCGGAGGCAGGGGCGCATGTACAATCGATAACAGGTATACCTTCGGCGGTGGCGGTTATGGAATAGCCAATTCTATCAAACTACCAGGTTTGAGCCCGGACACCACCCGTAACTTTAAAATGGGTTACGGTGGTCTTGAATTAGGGTACATCTTCTTTTTTGGGAAAAAAGTGAATATCGGTGGCACGATGCTGGTTGCTGCCGGGGCAGCATTTTGGCAAAATAAGCCTAAAAGTGCCGGAGAGAAGTTATTTGATGATGACTTCAATATCTTTCCGGTACTGGAACCATCATTGTACAGCGAAATAGCTCTAAACCGGTTCATGTGGCTTCACGCAGGCATCAGCTATAGGTATGTTCACCATGCTCATCTGGATTACATATCGGATCAAAACATCAGGGGTTTTTCCTTTTACGTGGGTCTGCTCTTCGGCAAGTCGTAACGATCAGCAATGCGGGATCTTAAAAACCAGAAAATAAAATGAAGCAATTTTCAAATACATCGATCATACAAAAAGGGGGACGAATTATGTTGATTATACTTTCTGTCTTATTAGTTTGCATACTCATTTTTATAGGAACTCTGCAAGTATACAGTCAAGGAAAAGTTAAACCATTCTTAGATGAAAGTGGAAAACCTCTTAAGAGAAGCATTTCAGAAAAAATACATGTAAATATTAATGGGGTTGAGCAGGGTATGTTTATTAAGAGCAAAGATTCAACCAATCCGGTTCTGCTTTACCTGCATGGGGGTATGCCTGATTACTTCCTTACACGTAAATACCCTACAGGTCTTGAAGACTATTTCACCGTAGTTTGGTGGGAACAGCGTGGTTCAGGACTCTCCTACAGTGCCGACATTCCACCAGAGACGATGACACTGGAGCAAATGATATCTGACACAAAGGATTTAACAAATTACCTCCGCAAGCGTTTTGGACAGGAAAAGATTTACCTCATGGGACATTCGGGGGGAACATTCATTGGCATACAAGTGGCTTCAAGGGCGCCTGAGTTGTACCATGCCTACATTGGCGTGGCTCAGATGTCGAATCAGCTCAAATCTGAAAGACTGGCTTATGAGTATATGCTTAAGAAGTTCCGGGAGAACGGTAACACAAAAATGGTGAGAAAACTTGAAGCAGCACCAGTTACAATGAAGGACGGCATACCTGATGCATACCTTGCATTGCGTGACCCGGCTATGCACTCTCTTGGTATTGGCACGACACATGACATGCATTCAGTAATCACCGGTATTTTTTTACCCTCGCTTACAAGTCGCGAGTACACGTTAATTGAAAAGGTCAATATGTGGCGTGGTAAATCCCGTTCCGGCATTAGCATACTGGGGGCAAATATGTTGACTACTGACCTTTCCAAACAGGTACCTGAACTTAAGCTTCCCGTCTATTTCTTTGAAGGCTTATACGATTACACCTGCTCCTACACAGAGGCAAAATCCTATTTTGAGAAACTAAAGGCGCCAATAAAAGGGTTCTACACGTTTGAGAAGTCTGCTCATAGCCCATTATTTGAAGAACCTGAAAAAATGCAGCAGATTTTAAGGGAGGACGTCCTGGTCGGATTGAACAATCTTTCAGATACAAAATAAACGATTTCAATAGATTACTTCCCATAATCTGCATAACGACCATTGAATATACCAGCTTTATTAGTTAAAAAATTAAATAAGCTTGTGATGATTAGAGAAGTGCCGGCTGGCTGCGCCGGTAATATCTGCCCGAACGACCAGGCTATTAATATTCAAAAGTAGTTTTTACTAGTTCGGGCGGGCAAACTGCCTCAATTACCGTTCCGTTATAGGGTATCAAACATCTGCCCATAAGTAACCGCTAATCATTTTTTCCTTTGATTAAGCATGGTGCATTATTTTCCTTGCAGCATAACTGCAAATTGCTGATATTCATCACTAAAATATATTTTTAACTAAAATATTGTTAATTTGCATATATGCTTTTAACAAAACTACATATTCCACCCTCCGGGATTAATATTGTTCACCGATCAGAACTATGTGATAAGTTGAACACCGGGCTAAGTCGAAAGCTTATTCTTATCTCTGCTCCTGCCGGATTCGGTAAAACAACAATTGTGAGTGACTGGATTGATCAATATAAGATCCCAACAGCATGGTTTTCAATCGATAATGGGGATAATGACCCTGTAAACTTTTTAAGCTATATAATTTCAGGAATTCAAAGTATTCATAAGGAATTCGGGCAAGGAGCCCTCAACCTGCTAAATTCACCCAATAGACCATCTGTAGAATCAATTGCCAGCCTGCTAATAAACGAAATACTCAATATCAATAAAAATTTTTTATTGGTGCTCGATGATTTTCATTTGATTAAGAATACAGAGGTATCAAAACTAGTAAGTTATTTACTGGAACATATTCCGGGTAATCTGCACATTGTAATCCTGACCCGTTCCGACCCGGCACTATCTGTTTCAAGGTTAAGAAGTCAGCACCAATTGGTTGAGTTACGTTCATCAGATCTGAGTTTTTCGGCAAATGATATCTCCATATTGTTTAATAAAAAACTAAAATTGAGATTATCTATTGAAGATGCATATTCGCTTGAGACAAAAACCGATGGTTGGATCGCAGGCCTTCAGCTTACAGCCTTATCATTGCAGGGCCGTGAAGATATTTCTAAGTTTATTCAGGACCTAAAAGGAGATAATCGGTACATAATGGATTATCTGATGGAGGAGGTGCTGAAGATACAAACAGAGGACATCAAGGAATTTTTACTGCAAACATCAATACTTGAGCAAATGTCTGCTCCTTTATGCAACGCTGTTTTGAGCAGAAATGACAGCCACGTAATTCTTGAGACGCTGGAAAAAAATAACATGTTTGTTATACCTCTGGATGAAGAGAGAAACTGGTATAGATATCATCACCTCTTTGCGGACCTGTTAAAACAGAGACTACATTTCAGAGAAAAAGCAACCATTATTGAACTTCATAATAAAGCAAGTGAGTGGTTTAATAATAATTCGATGCCATTATTAGCCATTGAACATGCGATAGAGACAGAGAATTTCGAAAAAAGCATACAGCTTCTTGGAGAAATAGTAGAGACTATGTGGAAAAACGGACAGCATGCAGCTATTATGAAATATGGTGACTTACTTCCTGATGAATTAATTAAAAAGAATGCAGATTTTTGTTTATACTATTCATGGATACTGATTATTGCCGGTCAGATTCAGAAAGCTGAACCTTTTTTGGTGAGTGCCGAAATAATTACAAGACAGATTATTAATGATAAAAATTCATCAAAAGAAATTGTTCAGAATAATAAGAAACTGCTTGGAAAAATATCCGTTGCTTATGCCTACCTCTATTCAATAACAGCAAATGCAGAAAAGACTTTTAATTATAGTAAAACAGCTATGGAAAATCTTTCAGAAGATGACCCGTTGTGGTTTAGCTGGGGATGGTACTCTATTGGAATTGCAGAAACGGTTAGTGGACATCTTAATGAAAGTATTGGGGCTTATGAAAAAGCTCTTGCTTATGGCAAAAAATCGGGCAACATTTATCTTATTTCAACAATTGTCTATAATCTGGCTTCCCTTGAAGTGCGAATGGCGCTTTATACTTCCGCTTACAGGAAATGTTCTGACCTTATAACGTTTATGAAAGAAAGTGGCTATTCGCAAATTTCGATATTGGAACCCACATATGCAGGGTTATATTCGCTTATGGCTGGTATTGAATGTTTGCGGACAGATTTTGAAGAAGCTTTGGCAAATATTAAAATTGCATATAGCTTAAGCATAAATAATCCTAACAATTCGCATAAAGTTGTCATGTTATTGGTTTATTGGCTTATTACAATTGGACGCTGGGATAATGCCGGGATGATAAAGTTGATAAATGAAATAGAAGATATTATTCAACAAAATACAATAGCTCCCGCGGCCATTGCTATTTATATCGGCATGAAAGGGAAAATGCTTATTGAACAGCATGAACCTGAAAAAGCCAGGCATTTATTTATGGAAAATGGGCTGGGACTCGATAAAAAAATTTCATATCTAACCGATCGCGCTTACTTTTCATTTGTACTATTACTGATAACGGAATTAAAATTTAAAGAAGCAGAAAAAATTCTTTCCGAATTACAAACCATGGCACAAGCCGCAAGCAGGATTGATACACTTGTTGAAGCGAAAATAATATATGCCATCTTGTATAAGCAATCAGGTAATAAAGAAAAAGCCATAGTAAACCTTATTGAAGCATTGGAGGCTGCTGCCTGTGAAAATATATTGATGTATTTTATTCATTATCATTCGGGAATAAGCGATTTACTGAAAGAAGTTTACAAAATACAGGCTACTACAAAAACAAACATTCCTAAGGAGTTAACCGATAAACTTAAGCTCGCTATAGAAAAAAGAGATAAAGTTATCAAAATGAGTTTTGAGGCTGGTTTAAGCGCACGTGAGTTTGATGCACTAAAACTTATTGCCGAAGATTTAACTAACCAGGAAATAGCTGATAAGTTGTTTATTTCATTACAAACAGTTAAAACGCATGTTAAAAATATTCTTCTGAAATTAGAAGTTGATTCCCGGATACGAGCTGTAACTAAAGCAAAAGAGCTTGGAATAATATAACTTCTCTTCCGGATTACTGTTACCAGATAAATTTATTTTACAAAAATCACTCTTTCGAATCACTCTCAGGAGTGATTTTTTTTTGATGGGGGTACCCGACCTTTGCTTAAGAATTAAATCAATTTAAATTATGAAAGGCAAAACTAAAATAACAATTCAGGGACATCTTGATAAAAAATGGGAAAACAGCTTTGAGGGTATGAAAATCAGTTATGAAGGAGACAATACCATTCTTACAGGAAACCTTAAGGATGAAGCCCATATGCATGGAGTTTTAAATATCATTAGGGATTTAAATATAAAACTTATATCGGTTAATCCGGCAGAAAAAAATAATTCATAATTAGTTAAATTTAAAACACACAAAAATGAAAAAGTTTATTTCAACAACATTAATGATTGCCATGTTCACTACACTGGCATTTAGTCAAAACCTCACACAAAAGGTGAGAGGCAGTATCAAAGACACAGTTCCTAACTACAAATTCTCAGTAAGCACTACGTGGCTGTCATTCGACAATTTTGGACCAGAAGAAACAAATGTATACATGTACGAATTTCATTTTGGATATAAAATTACACCTAAAGATAAAATTGAAATTAAGGTAGCCACCTGGAAACTTTTTGAACCTATGGGCATACCATTATGGGATCCACTTTTACTAAAAAAGAGTGAATTCTACCCAGGTAGACTCAGAGAAAGTGGCATAGGTATCACTTATCAGCGTTTTCTGTGGAAAGGTTTATTCACTTCAATAGAAATTTTGCCATTAATGAAGACATATTTGGACGAAAATAATAAAAAGATAGGTGACGGTTTTAAGTTATATACTACTTATCACCTTGGGTACCATATACCCCTATTTAAAAATAGATTATTTATTGAACCTCAGATTCATTGTAATTATTGGCCAATTGATACCAAAGGGCCACAAGGTTTTGAAGAGAAAGAAAGTAAATGGAATAATTATTTCCTCTTTGAACCCAATTTATTTATCGGGGTTAATTTTTAAAAGACAGATTATTTGAGATATGGAAAAGGAAGAGCCAGAATAAAAGCCAGCCCATAATTGTGTATAAGTAATTAAGGGGTTTGTAGGGAATTCATGATCTGGTCTCGCAGGCAGGTTCGGCACGGAGGATACAGGCAAATGAGCTTAATTAAGATAAATTTCCGATGACAAATTTAAAAGCAATTATCGTGGATGAAGAAAGGTTGGCCAGGGTCAATCTGAGAAGATTGTTGGAACCTTTCCCTGAAATAGAAATAGCTGGAGAAGCCAGGTCCTGCGCTAGCGCTCTTGAACTGATCAACCTTCATAATCCTCAATTGATTTTTCTTGATATACAATTGCACGGAGAAACTGGTTTTGATTTACTGGAATTAATAGACAACTCAATAAAAATAATTTTTGTAACAGCATATGATGAATATGCTATACGCGCTTTTGAGATGAATGCCGTTGACTACCTGTCAAAACCTGTAAACCCGGAACGGTTAAGAGTAGCAATTGAAAGGGTAAAAAACAGAGAAAACAACCAGAAAAGTGAGACGAAGAGTTATGAGTATTCTGATAGTATTTTTGTGCCGTCAAACAATTATGCTTCCAGATTCATAAAAATAAGTTCAATAACATTTATTGAACCTGTCGGCAACTATTCCAAAATCGTTACCATTGAAGGTAAACATTGTCTGGTTTTGAAAACTCTGAAACAATGGCAGGAAGAGCTTCCTGATAAATATTTTGTAAGGATTCACCGATCAAGTATTGTTAATAAAGAGCATATTGACCATATTGAAAAAGATTTAAAAACACATCATAGAGCTTATTTAAAGAACATACCTGAACCATTTGAAGTCAGCCGCAGATATGCCAAAAAACTTAGAGCGCTAAATTAGAGTACCTGCTATTTCATTCCATGATAAAACCACTTATCACATTATATGGCCGCTTATCATATTTCCCTTTGATTAAGCATATTGCATTATTTTCTTTGCTGCTAATATTCATTAATAGAAAATTTTTATGAAAACACCAACTTTGAAAAAGTTTATTTCAACATCACTAATTTTTGCCTTGTCTGTCACATTGGCATTTAGTCAGGATTCTCCCCAAACAGATTCTGTATCAGTTAAAACAGAGAAGCAGGATTTAAATCGGCGACACTCTATAGGAAGCTCACTTTTCCTCCTGGGTAATTTAGGGCCGGGAGATCCTGTCTGGTTTTTTCAATTGAACTATGGATACCAGCTCACCCAAAAAGATTTCGTTATAGCCGAAGCTATCACCTGGACTTATTATGAACCCTTAGGTACATACGGATCTTCCGAGGAATTCTACCCTGGTAAGGTCAGAGCCTACGGTGTAGGATTGGGTTATCAGCGATTCCTGTGGAAAAATTTATATACGACTGTTGAACCAACCTTTTTTCTTCAGCAATTCTATGATACAGAAAACAAAGAAATCCAGAAGGGTTTTCAGTTGTATCTTCAGTTTATACTGGGCTACCGCTTTGAATTCTTTAAGAAACGCCTGTTCGTAGAACCTGCTTATGCCCTCAAATACTGGCCTGTTAACACCAACTTTCCTGCATCCTTTGCAGCTATTGAAAGTGGAGCGCCTAAATACAAATTTGAGCCCAGTCTGAATTTTGGCTTTAGATTCTGATAGGATAGTGGGTGAATGAGAATTATAGAAAAAAGTTGGTGTATCTCCAACATTATATAGAGTAGGGTTATATATATGAAAGCAATTGTTTACAAAAAGTATGGTTCGCCAAATGTGCTTGAATCATTAGAAGTAGAAAAACCAACACCTGAGCCCAACGAAGTGCTGATCAAAGTCTTTGCAACAACAGTAACAACTGCAGATTGCATGATGCGGAGAGGCGATACTTTATTAAGCAGAATATTACTAGGTTTAATAAAACCAATGAAAAAATATCAAATCCTGGGAACAGAATTTTCAGGTAAGATTGAAGCGACAGGCAGTAAGGTTAAAAAGTTTAAACCTGGTGATGAAGTTTATGCATTCAGAGGCTTTGGAACAGGTTGTTATGCGCAATATAAATGTATGAATGAAAACGGGTCGCTGGCCATAAAGCCCGTTAATATGACATTTGAAGAAGCTGCATCGGTAGTTGACGGTGCAACAACGGCTCTGTTTTTCCTTAAAGAAAAAGCCAATATTCAAAAAGGGCAGAAAGTTCTTATTAATGGAGCATCCGGCAGTATAGGAACATTTGCAGTTCAACTGGCTAAATATTTGGGCGCTGAGGTTACAGCCGTCTGCAGTACAAAAAATATAGAGCTGGTTAAATCACTGGGAGCCGATAAAGTTGTGGATTACATAAAAGAAGATTTTGCACAAACCGGTGATACTTATGATATAATATTTGACACAGTTGGTAAAAGCTCATTTGCTCATTGCAGGAAAGCGCTTAACACTAATGGCAAATATATTGCAACTGTAATGACATTTAAGATTATTCTCCAATCATTCCTGACAAAATCTGGAAATAAAAAGAAAGTGATTTTTGCGATGTCTCTTAACAAAACTGAAGCACTGAATTTTATCAGACCACTTATTGAAGATGGTAAATTAAGAACAATCATTGATAAGAAATATCAACTTGAAGAATTACGGGAAGCTCATGCTTACGTAGAAGAAGGACATAAAAAAGGAAATGTTGTGATAACTGTAACGCATTAATTATTAATACTTCCCAGAAATTTTAACTTTAACTATGATGAAAAGGAAAAAGGAAATACTAATCAGATTCGGTGAAGATGTGGAAGGATATAATATCCCGGTTTTAAACGAGCGGGAAATACGGGCAGCTGCAGGAATCCTGTTTTTAGCTACCTTCATTTCATTAATGTTCATTCTGTTTAAAGAGAACTTTGTTCCGATAAAATATGTAGTAACCCTTTTTCTCACGGATTTTATTATACGGGTTTTTATAAATCCCGGATTTTCGCCTACCCTGATTATTGCACGTTTGATTGTCCGGAATCAAACACCTGAATATGTTGCAGCTGCCCAAAAAAAGTTTGCCTGGATAATTGGTGTAGTATTATCAGCTATCATGTTCTTCTTTTTTATTATCGTAAATGCATATAGCCCGATTACAGGTATTATCTGTCTTATTTGCCTTGTATTCTTATTCTTTGAAACGGCGTTTGGAATTTGTTTAGGATGTTTGTTTTATCCCCTCTTTTTTAAAGATAAAGCACAATACTGCCCGGGCGAAGTTTGTGATGTAAAACAAAGACAGGATATTCAAAAAACGTCTGTAAGTCAATTTTTTATTTTGCTGGCATTCATTGTATTCACCTTTCTTACAGGTTATTTTTTTAACGATAAGTTCAACGAAAAACCTTACGATTTGCTGGGAAATAAAAGTATTGAGCAAACAAATAATAAATAAAAAACGAACGACACGCGATACAGCTTATTAAAATGAGACACAATATCACAATTATAGTGATGATATTTAGCCTGGGACTGATACAGGCTCAGGATATTGATACTTTTCATTTAGATAAATCTCACTATTTTTCATTTTATACCGGATTTTCTAAATACATCGAAAGGGGTGATGCTATGTCCCCTTATAAATATAGAGGACATTCTATCCCAATTGAGATAAGTTACAGGTACACTGGTACTAAATGCCGCCAGATTTTTTATGCAAATTTTGATAATTTGAGACTTAGTTCTTCTTTACCAAATTATGAAAATGCCGGCTTAAACCATTATGTGCAGAATACTAATATTCAAATGAGATATTCTTATTTGCGCAGAGTATTCAGATCAGCCAAATATCAAAGTGATTTATATTTCGGAGGTGAAATCAATTCTTTATTAAACCTTCGGCAACATGCATATATTCAAAATAATGAATTTTTAATGTTAGATCAATTTAATAGTCTGGGATTTAAGGCACAGTTAGAGAAACGTTTTGCGAGTAACAGACGAGTTGCATTTCTTAGCCTGAATATACCATTTGTCTCATATGTATTAATGGGAGATACTTATAATGCTTATGTTGGTAAGAAAATTGACCCGTTGATGAATTATAGTGGCAATATGTTGTTGTACCTGGCTAAAAAGGGAGATTTTGTTTCATTCAATAAGTTAGTCTATTTTAAAACAGATTTCTCCTTTGTTCAGTTTATTGGCAGCCATATTGGCATTGAATGTAAATACAGTCTTCGGTATTATAAATTTAGCCAATATCGGGACATTAATTATTCCAAAAATCTTCAGAGTCAATTTTTAATAGGCATAGTTGGTAAACTGTAAAGAATATGAAAATCAAAATTTTTATTTTATTTTTTATTGTCATTTCATTTTCCGGTTGTGAAATGTTGTTTTTTGAAGAGGATATCTCAAACACACCCATAAATAGTTTTGAAATGTTTTGGAGCGATTTTGATAAATTTTATCCATCCTTCGGGATAAAACATATAAATTGGGATTCAGTATATAGTATTAACAGACCTAAAATTACGGATCAAACTACAGGCATAGAGTTGTACAGTATTTTATCAGGTATGATTAAACCATTTAAGGACGGGCATGTAACCCTGGTTAGTAATTATGGAAAATGTAATTCATATACAATGCCTCCGGAATATTATGGCAATATGAGGATCTATCCTCAAAACTATTTGTCTTCATTTGAGAATAATAATTCAAATATTTCTAATTGGCCAGTTAAGAATTATAATATTGGCTATATAAACATTAATACGTTTAATGTCAAAAGTGAAACATTTGTTTACGCTGATGATAGCTTCCTGGTAATTGATGATATATTAAAACAATATAAAGACAAAGACGGGATAATTATTGATTTAAGGCAGAATGGAGGAGGACTTCCTGCAAATGTTGAAACTATTGCTGACAGGTTTACTGATAAAAAACGACTTTATATAAAACTACGTTCAAAAAATGGTCCCGGGAAAAATGATTTTTCTGAATGGATAGATTATTATATTGAACCTAAAGGTTCTGAGCAATTTTTAAAACCTGTTGTTGTTCTTACAAGCAAGAGTACCGGAAGTGCCGCTGAATGGTTTACCTTAGCAATGAAAACATTGCCAAATACTACAGTTGTCGGTGATACAACTGCTGGTTGTTTTAGCCCTAAAGTTGAGCGGGAGTTACCTAATGGCTGGTCATTTACATTATCATCAAAAATAGCAGTGTCGGCAGATATGGTGCAGTATGAGGGATTTGGTATTCCTCCTGATTATACTGTACTAAACACAAAAAATGATCTTGACAACAAAAGGGATGCGATGCTTGAAAAAGGGATAGAAGTAATAGAGACGAAACAACAGTTTCAATCTCCGAAACACAACACGGGCAGTTGGGATAATTTTTACCTCAAACTTCCTCAATT
>JBGOZX010000085.1:0-17569 GCA_041480425.1 Bacteroidia bacterium | reverse complement strand
CCTTGTCTCAAGTGAAACGGAATCCTGACCATCATAAGCGATATTAATAAACGGAATATTATTATGGTCTTTCCGGAATGAATCGCTTACTGAAGCAATCAGGGTTCCGGGCATACACGTGAAAGGCAGGATGGCAGCCAGGCCGGAGACACCTCTTTTAGTAAGTGCTACTGATGTTCCCATAGCAATTGGAGGATCTCCATCGTAGTACTTATTTACATAGGTGTTGCACAGATTAAGCATTTCGTGGAGCGAAACATCTTTTTCGTGATCAGTAAATTTTTTTATTCCTTTCAGCAATGAACTTGCAATTACATCCTGGCCAAATCCCTGTATTTTGGATTTTATTACTCCCTTAGTATCATTTTTCCACTTGCTGTCGCGGGTAAAACGGTAAGTTGAGTAATATATCCATTCAGAGAATGGTCCTATAACTACCTCAACACCAAGATCTTCAAGTCGGTTCGCCAGGTTACCGTTGCAGCCGGCATTATCGCGCATGAAGATTTCACCAATAATTGCCACAACAGGCTTTCGCTCACTCTTATTGACCTTAATCGATATAAAATCTGATGCTATACCTGCCAGAACCTTATGAAGACCTTTTGATCCCTTCTCTATACACCTTTCCAGTCTTTTAATTGAATCTTCATAAAGTCGGTCTGAATCGCCTTTATTGATCTCATAGGGTCTTGTTTCCCGGTAGATTTTCCTGATATAGTCGGCAACTATAAAACCCTTCCAGGCATTTATCCTGAATTTCTGACCATGCTCACCGGCAACATCTTCATAGGATGTATCATTCGATGGTGTGATAAGTTCTGCTTCACTGTAACCCAGACGGTCAAAGAGGATCCTGTGAAAATGGTTATACTGACCAAAGCGGCAGGGTCCGTTATGATCGGGCATAAAGAAGCTCATTTTCGACGGGTCTGCACCTGGCTCCATCAATTTTTTTACGAAACTTCCTGTTGTACAGATCATTGGGAAGCATTCTTTGGATGATGTATATTTCCTTCCAATTGCAAGATCTTCCTCATCCTGTTTGGGCAGTACCTCCGAAGGAACACCAATGCTCCTGGCCGCAGCTGCAAGCATATATGCTCCATCGTTCATGTAAGGAAAATATAATATCCTGTCCTTCGGGGGCGATGCCGGGCTGGGGCGCGGCCTGAAAATCTTCACGTCCTTCTTCTCGTTTTTCTCCGAGCCTCTCAGACTATCAAGAAAGGCTTCAATACGGGTAACCATACCGGCATCGGCAGAGTGTTCATCAACTTCAAGGTGCAGGAATGGTTTCCCTTTCAACTCCTCGGTGACATAATGCCAGATAAAAGAGTCTGGTCCACAGCGGAAATTACTCAGATAAACAGCGTTTAATCCCTCGGTTTTTGCTACTAGTTGAGCTGCAGCTATAATCTTCTGACCGTTCGGCCAGTACATATTCCTGTAGTTTTCAAAAATATTATAGGATGAAAGGTCAAGCATATCCAGAGGGATAGGCATGACATTCTGCGTAATAAGCTTCTCGATGAGACCAAGATTCAGATGTGAATCAGCACTATTATATGGTCTCCCGAGCAGGACTACAGGCCGGCAATTTTCTGGAATGGTGTTGAGAACCTCCTTTCCATAATCAACAAGCCTTTTTTCAAATGAGGTCTGAACCTCGTCGGCACTATAAATTGCTCTCTTTATCTCATCTTTGCCTATTCCAAACTTCTCATTGAAATAAGATGTCATCTCTTTTACCAGAGCACGTTCAAAGAACCTGAAATGGAGTGTCGGGATCAGGAGTTTTGATTCATCAATTTTCCCTTTCAGGGCTGCTCTGACCATGAACGGGTAAGTCTGTATCCATGGACAATTACAGTTGAATGTTTTGTTCCCTTCGCGGAATTTTCCATTAACTATGAAAGGCAAAAAGATATAATCAACTCCTTTTTCTATCAGATCAATAACGTGTCCGTGCATCAGCTCCACAGGCAAACAGGTCTCGGCGGAGATTGTTTCAATAGACTGAGTGACAAGCGATTTATCGGATTCTTTTGATATAACTACTGCAAATCCAAGCTGCTCAAAAAAGGTTCTCCAGAATGGGAATTGCTGGTAAAAGACCATCAGAGACCGTGGAATGCCGATGGTCGTATTTTTCCAGTCTTCCTTTTCCTCGTAACCCTCCATCAGCATTTCAATTCGTTTATTAAAGAGATTCGGAATATTGTTTGCAACTTTTTTCCTTCCGTCAGTTTCATATCTCTCGCATCGGCCACCATAATATAGCGATTTTTTTTCGCCTGTTATTTTGACACGTCTTATTTCACAATGGTTGGTGCAACTCTGACAGACAAACCTGCTTACATCGTAAGTTACATTACGCACTCCAAACCCTTTAAATGTGGTTTTTTGTCCCTTGGCCATCAACCTTTTGGCAAGAATAGCTGCGCCAATGGCCCCCGTTACATCAAAATGAGGCGGAATAATGATTTTTTTACCAAGCACCTGCTCAAATGCTGCAACAACCGCTTTGTTGTTTGTGACTCCTCCCTGGAAGAAGATTTTGTTACCCACTCTACGGTCAACAACAACTTTCTGAAGGTAGTTATAGACAATAGAATAGGCGAGACCCCCGACCAGGTTTTCATTCCTGGCCCCTTTCTGCATAAAGGAATTAAGATCCGATTCCATGAATACAGTACAGCGGTCCCCAAGTTTAACAGGGCACTCTGAGTTCAGAGCCATACAGCCAAACTCTTCTACTATATTGATATTCAGCTTCTCAGCCTGCTCTTCTAGAAACGAACCGGTACCTGCTGCACACACTTTATTCATCTCAAAGTCCACAACGACTCCATTTTCTATGCTTATGTATTTGGAATCCTGTCCGCCAATTTCAAAGATTGTGTCAACAGTTGGATCATAATCTATTGCAGCTGTAGCCTGAGCTGTTATCTCATTCTGAATCGTATCTGCTCCAATAAAATCGCCGGTCAGATAGCGACCAGACCCTGTTGTCCCCGCACCTATTACTTCAACATCTTCCCCAACTTCATCATATATTTCGGTCAGCCCTTTCTGGATAGCCTCAAGCGGTTTCCCCGCAGTAGGAAGATATCTCCTTGAAACAACCTTGTGTTGCTCATCAATAAGAACAACGTTGGTACTGAGAGATCCTATGTCCAGACCAAGATAAACCTTGATCTTGTTTTTACCGGTTTTTACGAAGTGAACTTCTTTATTATATTCCGCTTCTGATTCCTGTAGCTGAGGAAGACTTACAAATGAAGTTGAATCATCCGCCAGATACTTCTCAAGTTTGTCGAGCCCGACAAAATGATTCATAACCAGTTTATTGGCATGCGCATACATGACAGCGCCAATAGCACCCATTGAAGCATGATGGTGCGGTATAATCAGCTCATTTTCCTTAAGATCAAGTATTTCTCTGAAAGCTCTTACCATTCCAATGTTTGCTGCAACGCCTCCTGAGAATACTACCGGTTTTTTAAACTCCTTGCTTCTTGCAACGTTGCTACGGAAGTTACGGGCCAAAGCAAAACAAAGTCCTGCAACAATATCATGCAACGGAGTCGCAATCTGCTGATGATGGATCATATCGCTCTTGGCAAAAACGCTGCACCGGCCTGCTATCCTCGGAGGATCGACAGATTTAAGCGCCATAGTTCCAAACTCATTTATAATAGGAACGCCAATTCTCCTTGCCTGCTGATCGAGAAATGATCCTGTTCCTGCTGCGCAAATACTATTCATTTCAAAATCTACAAGTCTGGAATGTCCATTGGAAGGATCTTTTTCAAGAAGGATCAGTTTTGAATCCTCACCTCCAATCTCAATGACAGTCCTGGCATCGGGGTACAATTTTCCGGAAGAGGTCGCCTGTGCAATTATCTCATTGACAAAAATACCACCAATGAGTTCAGTTGCCAGTTTACCGCCACTACCTGTGATTGCAATACCTTTAATAAAGCCGGAAGGATATTTTTTAAGAAGAGAAGTCAGCCTCTCCTTAAGTACATTAAACGGTTTGCCATGAACATAATCATAATAGTCCTCAAGTACAGTATAATTTTCATCTAAAAGTACCGTATTCAGAGATACAGATCCGATATCAAGACCAATGTACCACTTCTGATCATCATGAGTGACCGGAATGCTATTCTTTCCCATACCTTGTTTATTGAAAAAAGAAATCTATCCTATTCTAGCATCGTATGGCTCAAATATAATGTTTTTTTTATGGAACCAATTTGATGAGTTTATTTTATGATGTATATCATAATCTATTAATTGAGCCAACTAAATGTTAGACAATAACTTAATAACCTAATAACCCAATAACCCTTTAAACCCATTCCTCTTTTAATACTTCACCTGAGATACTGACTAACATCTGCTTTACTGGCACTTTCCTCGAAGTTCTGGCAGAGGCTGCCTTCACCATTTGCAATAAACCTCCGCAACATGGTACTTCCATAACCATTACAGTTATAGTATTGACCTTTGCTGTATCTATCAATGATGTTAGTTTTTCGACATAGATTTCCGTATTATGATCAAGTTTGGGGCAGGCAATGGCCAGCGATTTCCCTCTAAGGTATTTACTATGAAATCCACCCGTACTGTAAGCAACACAGTCCGCAGCCATTAACAGGTCAGTTCCGTGAAAGTATGATGCATTAGGATTTATAAGATGCATCTGAACAGGCCATTGACGAAGTTCAGATTGTCCGCTTTCCGGTAAAGAAGCAGAAGATGATGGTTTTTCAATTACCCTCTCTTTTGAACCCGGACAACCGCCTTCCGTATGACCATGATGAGATCCATGATGCTGCCCTTTATCTTTCATCTGCTCAATTACCCTGATCTCGTCATATTTTTCAGCTTCCCGGGTTTCAATAGTTATTGCTCCTTCCGGGCAATGTCCGATACAGGCGCCAAGCCCATCGCACATCAATTCACTGACGAGTCTAACCTTTCCATCAATAACCTGTAAAGCTCCCTCGTGGCAGTTAGGAACACATTCTCCGCAACCGGTGCATAAATCTTCATCAATTTTCAGAATATCTCTTTTCATAATTTAAAGCTTAGTTGTTTTCTGATGCAAATATGGAAAAAGCTCTAAAAATGAATTGTAACATATGTTACAATTTGGAATTTTTTACCCCATCAACCCCGCTTTACGGGGCTAATACAGGTGGATTTCAGAACCCCCTTTAGGGGGCAGGGGGTGAAAAAAGAGTATAGATGTGAAGCGAAAATGATAAGCTTAAGTTGTTAATGTACAATATTTAATAATTCAATGAAGTATCGTTGGCCATATTGGTGAGCGCCACATAGATCATTTTTGCCACATCTTCCATTATTCCAATAGTAATTGCATCGGGATCATCTCCGGGCAAATGGTAGAAAACTTTTTTATAACCGTCCGTTGTTCCGATTGACATGGTGCGATAACCGGCCATACTGAAAATAACACCGTCACTTCTTGGTCTGCCAAAAAATTCACCGGGTACAGGAGCAGAGGTACGCATTGTCCGGTGGATATACTTTGAATTTGCCTGTTCGAAATAGCTCAGAAGGCTTTTGTAGTTGCTTCCTGCACTTACTGCAAGACCGGTACCGTTTCCAACCATATCAAGGTTAATGAATGTAATTGTTTTCTCTTCAGGGAAGGCAGGTTTATCGGTGTATAGTTTGCTGCCCAAAAGGCCATTCTCCTCGCCGCCGATGAAAAGGAACATAACGGTTCTTTTAAGTTGAATACCCGACTGTGCCATAGCCTTAGCAGCGCCCATTATATCTACAACTCCGCTCGCATTATCGAGTGCTCCGTTGACAACTTTTCCTGCCTTTCCTACCGCGTCGAGGTGGCCACCTGTAATAATGACTTCATTTTTCAAAACAGGATCACTGCCTTCAATTACACCAATTACATTACACCCTTTTCCATCAGAGTGCCGGGTTGTATTTGCTTCGATAGTAATGATTTTTCCGGTTTTGAAGGAAGCTGGTTTAAATGTCTTTTTAATCTTGTCCGTAAGTTCGGTGTTTGATGTTTTCAGACCGGCAAATATATCAGCAAGCGGTTGAGGTCCGATACCACATACTATGATTGAAGGATCGTAAGTTATATTTGGATTTGCCCCAATGCCATCTATGTAAAGGAATCCTGAGGCACCATGCTTTATCGCATTTTCAAGCTTATACTGATGGTAACAATATCCTACCCATTTTTTATATTCGGAATTTCGTGGATCGGTGTAGGGCACATCCCTGTTCACCAGGACAATCTTCCCTTTAACATCGATTCCCCTATAATCATCGTAATTAAGTTCAGGGGCTGATACGCCATAACCAACAAAAACAACCTCAGCAGTTATTTCTCCATTTCCGGAGTTCATACCGGGATAATAATCATCGGGATAATTATAGCTTTTTCTGATCAGTGAACCGTCTGATTGTGCCATATTAAGTGTAAGACTTCCGATGCCGTTTAATTCAGTATAAGGTAAGTCGAACCACTGGAAATAGCTTCCTTTATCACCGGCAGGTTTTATTCCCCACTCTTTAAGTTTCCCCGCAACCCATTCCGCACTGGCAACAAATTCAGGTGTTCCGGTAAGCCTGCCATTAAACTCCGGTGAACAAAGTTTTTCGACCCAGGTCATCATCTCTTCGCTGGTGATTGTATGAAACTGCTTAAGCAGTCTGGTTTCGAAATCATCCTGGGAAGAGACTATTGAAGTGGTCAGAATTGATGCTGCTACGAAAAAATATTTAATATTTTTCATTCTTAAATGATCTATAAGGCACCAAAAATAATATAAAATAAGATTAATACTATTTTTACGGAAAAAGCATGGACTACTTGCAGTTATCAAAAGCGCCCCTTTTCCTGGGGTTGAGTGTAACTGATATTGAGAAAATTCTGTCAGAAGTTCCACATAGGATCAGGAAACTTAAGGCAGGTTCTCTTATTGCACAAAGCGGTGAACCTGTTGATTCTCTGATGATAGTGATAGACGGAGTTGTTAAGGGCGAGATGGTTGATTTTACCGGGCGCGTTATTAAGATCGAAGATATTCCGGCTCCCGGAGCGCTTGCTTCAGCTTTTATGTTCGGCAACCGTAACAGATTTCCGGTGAACGTTATTGCAGTTTCCGATAGCGAACTTCTGATTATTGACAAATCTGTTTTTTTAAGACTTCTGATGCGTAACGATAAGTTGCTGGTTAACTTTTTGGATATGATCTCCAACCGATCACAATTCTTGTCTGAAAAAATAAAGTTCCTGAATTTTAAAACGATAAAGGGCAAGCTTGCCCACTTTTTTCTTCAGAGAGCAGGGAAGGAAAGGTCGTCAATTGTATTGGATATGACACAGAATGACCTCGCCGATTTTTTTGGTGTGGCAAGACCGTCGGTAGCACGTGCTTTAGGTGAACTTGAAGAAGAGGGTTTACTTATTGCAAAAGGGAAAAATATTAAAATCATCGATAAAAAGGGTTTGGGAGATCTCACTATCGACTGAAATTGACAATCGAGATTACTTAAACTGAATTACCGGATCTTATCCTCTTTATACCGGCAAGGTAATAATAAAGCAGGTTCCCTCACCCTCTTTGCTTTCAACACTTATTGTCCCTTTGTTTATAATGACAAGCTCAGAGCATAATTTAAGACCAAGCCCAGTCCCTTTCTCATTTTCTGTGCCAGGTGTACTTTCTACCTCGGTAGAAGTGAACAGATATTTTTGCTTGTCCGGTGGAATACCGATACCATTATCGCAAATCTTTAAAAGGATACCTTCTCCGGAAAAGTTTCTGTCTTTAAGAAGGATACTTATCCTACCTCCTCGTTGAGTATATTTTACAGCATTCGATAAAAGGTTTCTGATAATAATATCAAAAAGATCTTTATCAAAAAATGCCGTGGAGTTGCCAACCTGGGTGAAGTTTACTGAAATCTCTTTCTTGTCAGCGGTTTCTTTAAAAATACTCAGGTTTGTCAGGATGATATCTGCAAGATCCCGTCTTTCGGGGGAAAACTTAATTTTGTCTTCCTGACCTCTTCCCCACACAAGCATATTTTCCAGCAAAGTGATTACCTGTTGAGCATACTGGATACTTGAATTTGCAAATAGGTCGTACTTCTCCTTATACTCATCCTCCTTAAGCAGATTCAACATATACAGAATGTTCACGACCGGGCTCCTCAGATCATGTGCAATAACTGAGAAAATTTTATTTTTAAGTTGAATAGTCTCAGATAACCGCCTGTTTTGCAATGCAATCCTGTTGGTTTGCTTTTCAATTTCCTGGTTTCTGTTCTTTAATTCCTGGGTCCTTTCATTCACAAGCAGTTCCAGATTACGGTTTAAAAATTCAAGTTCACTATGTAGTTTTTCCTTTTCAGAATAAGCTTTTACCCATTTATAAAGAAGCATGACCGCCTGGATGAATACAAACAGTACTATAGTATATGAAAGAATATAACCAACTGAACTGTCTGATTTACCTAAAGAAACCCTCACATCGTGAATTGCACTGAGCGATAACAGGATAAAAGCTGAGAAGTAAATATAATCAACGGTATTCCTTTTCTTCATACCCCTTATATTCTGAAAGAGAGCATAACCAAGAAGTAAGACCAATGAGGGATAATATAAGAAAATAGCATAGCTGAAAACCTTTACAGGAAGAAGCAGAGTAAATATTGAAGCAAGAGTAAATATAACGGTGATTATCCAGGCAATAATTCTGAAATATTTTGTTGGATAAAGAGTTGCGGCAAACCAAATCCATCCGATTAGTATCATGTATAGTCCAAGATATTCGCACCTTACAATCCATATCCAGTCAAGACTGAAGATATTTTGAATTAAAAAATGGGATGTAAAAAGTGGTCTCAAAGCCAGTCCTGTTGTTGCCAGACTGAAGAAGCCCATAAGCTTATCTTTTGGATAAATTATAAAAAAGAAGAGGAAAAACAATGAAAATCCCAGCAGGAGACTGATTGTTGCCCATTCTCCTGCCCATACAGCCGCGAGCCGTTTTTGAACTTCGGGAAAGGTACCTATTTTCATTGGCATCCAGAATCCACCACGACGGTGATGAAAATTTGAAACGTTGATTATAATTGATATTGAGTCTGATACCGGATCAAATCTGAAAAAATTCTTTTTATACTCAGGTACAGTTTCTGTTTCCGATTTGCCCGGAGTACCGTTACCACCAAGATATTTCCCATTTACATAAAGGTCGTATGAAGAATCAAATACAGGTACTTCAAAGGCCAATGGTTCCCTGAAACCTTTTGGTAGCAAAACCGTCAGTTTATAAGTTGCAAACCCCATTTTTTTTGTCTTTACCGACTCCCGGGCATAATCTGTCCAGTAAGAAGGCACCTTGCCATAAAAATCAGGTTTGTATTTTTCAGGTTGTGTAAAATCGTGGGGATGAAGCATCTTTCCCCAGTAAAACTCCCATTCGCCGTTAAGCTTTAGTATAAATTTTTCTTTGTTTTCAATATCTCTAAGGTCGATCACTCCTTGTTTTGCAGTAGGTATAGTTACGGATCCTAAAATGGAGTATGAATATGCGGAAAAAAAAAGTGAAGTAATTAAAATGCGGATTTTCATAGTACAAAAAGAATCTTGAACAGCAAAGATAATTTTTTCCATTTGTGATTAAAATCACAAAAGGGGAAAAAAAGGAAAGATAGTTGGGAACTATCTTTCCTTCATTAACCTAAACCTGATCGTAGAATTGGCCGATTGGCCTTTGTAGAGATCTTTATTATGCTGTTATTATGTTTAAAAAGAACTGTCCAAAAATATTTTATTTAAACTATCATCTTTCAAACAATATATAGACGTTTAGAAAGCCTGAATGTTGCATGCTTTTATGTTAATGTTTTGTTAATCAAAAGTTAAATTATTGTATGTACAAGATATTCAGATATATAAAAATTATTATTGAATGATGTTATTATGAGATCTGGACGATAAACCTTACTCTCTTTATTTCAATCTGAAGACCAGCGAATCAACAGTATAGGCTGCAAAAATTCCTAATCCACCGGTAATATTAGAAAATACAGGGGTGATTTCGGCAAAAGGATTTTCGCCATTATTATAATTCTCTAAAGATTTATGGTACAGGTAGTAATTTTTTTCGGTATTGAATAAATAAATTTTCACAAAAGCAGAATCACAAGAAACAGTATAATGCATAAGATTATTTATTGTCCTCTGTACAATTTCTTTTCCATCCATACCTGTATCAACAAGATATTCCTTTTCATATGTAACGTAATTAGAAGATACCCAAGTTGTTCCATGGACAGGATTAGAATAATACCCTGTAACCTTACCTAATAATCTGTAATAATTCTCTTCCCCCGGAAAATCTAAAAACGTCACTTTTGCGTCTAAACTCCGATAGCTTGCACCGCCAGGTGGACCACCAGGGTACTGTCTGATAACAGAAAAAGTATCCGCTTTAAGATAAAAACTCTTTTTTGCAGGTACTGTACATGTAGCTTCAGCAGCCAATCCTTTATCGCTCAATACCTGTAACTTATAAGTCTTCCCATATTTAATTGGCATTTTATTTTTACTGATCTTGAAACCTGTCCTGGAAGAGTCAAGCTCAACTTCATTGGAATCGTCTGAAATGAATGCTGTCAGGTTACCCATTGGTTCAGTCGAATTTAATTCACCAAAAATTCTCTGGTTCGAACTAACAAAGAAATATGATATTGTATCTGAGGGAGAAATAAAAGAAGTGATTGCCAGTTTCTGCTCAAACTGTGGCAGTTTTACGTCTGTAACTTCTCTTTCACATGCAATGGAAGAAATTATTAATAAAAGTGAAAAGCAATATTTAATTCTAATTGTTTTCATATTTTAAAACCTGAATGAATAGGTAAAGGATGGAATAATCGGAAAAAGGCTCACCTGTCTCAGGATTCCGTACTCTTTATTTCCAACAGTTTTTGTTTCAGAATAATAATAGAAAGGATTCATCCGGTTATAAACATTATAAACCGAGATTTCCCAGGTTCGTTCCCCCCATTTCTTTTCTTTATGAAATTGTATACCTAAATCCAGCCTGTGATAAGCTCTCATGCGGAAGTTGTTTTTAATACCATAATCTCTGACACTCCTTCCGTAAGGAGATAGATAGTAATCATCATAGTGAGGTCTATATGGTTCAGTATTAAGATGTTGAGGTGCAACATATTCCGAAAGAGGAAGCGTTACAGCATTCCCTGTTCCATAGACCCAGGTTCCGGATATTGTTATATGGGTGTTGAGTTTGTAAATTCCAACAAGTGAAATATCGTGACGACGATCATACCGTGCATAATATTTTTTACCGAAATTAAGTGAGTCGAATTGCATTTGGGTCCACGATAGGGTATAACCGATCCATCCGGTCAACCTGCCCTCTTTTTTCTGAAGAAGGAATTCCATCCCATACGACCATGCATGGCCTGCGGTCACATTGTCTTCCCAGGTATTGCCTGTTGCTGAGGTCGGATCATCGAGTGCCAGAAATGATGCACCTTCCTTATATCCGATCACATTTTTCATGGTTTTATAGTATCCCTCCAGGGAGAAAGTAAGATCCGGGTTGCTGAGATCTTTAACTAACCCGATTGCCACTTGTCGCGACTCCTGGGGTTTAACCCTGTCCGTTGTTGGAACCCAAAGGTCGGTAGGGAGGCTGATCCCGGTATTTGAAATCATGTGAATATATTGGTTCATAGCCGAATATGAGCCTTTCAAAGCAAAATCATTTCTTAGCCTCCAGGCAGCCGAAAGTCTTGGCTCAAAAAAGTGATACTGTTTTTTTGTCGCAACGAAATGGCTGAACCGTATTCCTCCATTTATTTTTAGCGTATTAAAGGGTTGCCATGTGTCCTCTGCATAAATGCCTGATTCAATACCTCTTGTATATATTTCGTCTCGTGTATTGATTTGTTGTGGAACATCAATCTCGACGAAAGCATGCGGATTAAACCTGTGAACAATACTTATGGCTCCGGCTTTAATCCAATGTTTAGGATTTGGCAAATAATCTATATCATATTTAAGCGAAAGGTCCCTGATGCCTGAATAGTATTCAGCATAATAATCTTTACCTTCCCCGACTAGTTTGTATTTCTCATATATTCCAAAAGAATAGTTGCTGAAGACCAGTGAAGTGTTAGAAAATAATTTGCTGTTAAACAGGTGGTTCCAACGTAAGGTTCCTGTTGCATTGCCCCATAGGAAACCAACCTTTTCCTTTAAATAATCCGAATAATTTTTCAGATAGAATTTGTCCTTTCCGAAATATCCGCTAAGGTAAAGCTTGTTTTTACGTCCGAAATCATAGTTCACTTTGGCATTGAAATCATAAAAGTAATAGCCTGTTTTTTCTTGTCCTAAGAATGGATAAATGATCAGATCGGCATAGGTTCGGCGACCTGAAAGCAGTATTGATGATTTATTTTTTTTTAATGGACCTTCAACAGTAACATGCGACGAAATAAGCCCGATACCTCCTTCACCGTGCCACTCTTCTTTATTCCCCTCCTTCATATTCATTTCCAGGACAGAAGAGAGTCGGCCTCCATACCTGGCAGGAAAACCGCCCTTGGTCAGTTCTACACTTTTTAGTGCATCTCCGTTAAACAGGGAAAAAAAACCGAACAGATGACTGGCATTATAAACTATTGCATCATCGAGGATTATGAGGTTCTGGTCAGGACCACCCCCGCGCACATAAAGCCCACTCGATCCTTCTGAACCTTTTTGGACACCCGGCATTAGCTGGAGGACTTTCAACACATCTTTTTCTCCCAGCAGGGATGGCACATTTTTTATTTGTGCCACCTGGAGTTTAACAGTACTCATTTTTACCGATTCACTCTGCCTCTCCCTGCGATCAGCAGTTACAGTCACTTCATCAAGTAAAATATTGGGTTTCAGATCAATATTCAACTCAATATTTTTGTGAAGAGTAACTTTAGCGATTTCAGGATTAAATCCGACATATGAAACTATAAGCTCTACGGTATCGGCGGTGGGCAAGGTAAGAGAATAAAATCCAAAATTATTAGTAATGGTACCTGTCTTTCTGTCAGGCAGGTAGATATTTACTCCGATAAGTAATTCACCGCTGACAGCCTCTTTCACGTATCCGCTGATCGTATAGCGTTCAGTTATTTGTGCATGTACCTGATTTATAAAAAACAAGAAAACAGCAGCAAGTCCAAACAATTTCATGACACCATATCTGAAGAACTGTTAAAGATAACGACAAACACCTGATTTTGTTATCTGCAGTTTATTCGATTAAAAAAAAATAATTAACTTGTACCCGAATTTGCAAAGATGATTTCGAACCTGAAATATCGTTTCATGATGCAGCGTTTAGGACGCAGACTCTACCATTGCCTGATGTTCTATAATTGTTAATCCATCCACCATTCCTGAACTGTCAGAATGGTATTTCATTTTTCCCAGTACTTTTTAAACTCTTGTTAATTATACCTCTGTATGAAAGGACTCATTTTCAGCGTTAAACGATATTCAATACACGACGGTCCGGGTATCAGGGTGACATTCTTCATGAAAGGATGTCCGCTTTCATGCTGGTGGTGCCATAATCCTGAGGGTATCTCACCTTTACCCGGATCAGTGATTCAGATTAACAAAGTAGGAGAGAGGGAATTCAGCAGAATTGAAGAAGTCGGAAAGTATTACCAGGTTGAGGATATAATTAAGATACTTGATAAGGAGAAGATATTTATCAACCAGTCGAAAGGAGGAATCACATTTTCGGGGGGTGAACCCATGATGCAAACAGAATTCCTTCTCGAAGCATTAAAAGCCTGTAAGGTAAACGGATATCACACAGCTGTTGATACTTCGGGATATTCCGCACCTGAAAACTATAAAGCGATCATGCCTATTACTGACCTTTTTATTTTCGATATTAAGCATCTTGATGAGGAAAAACATAATCAATACACAGGTGTTTCCAATATAGGTATTCTTGAAAATTTAAGAATGATCCTTAACAGCAGATCTGATGTCATGATACGGATACCGGTAATTCCAGAGTTTAATGACGATGATGATCATCTGGAAAGGTTAAAACAATTTTTAAATGAGTATAAAACTAAAAACCTGAAAAAAATAAATCTTCTTCCTTACCATAAGATCGGATCATCAAAATATAAAAAGTTTGACCTCCCGTACAGGATGGATGATGTGCAACAACCTTCATCACAGAGAATGAATGTATTGAAGGAGTTTTTTTCTGATGTTGGTGTTAAAGTCAAAATTGGCGGATGAAATAATCACAAGAAAATAGAATTTAACCACAAAGTATAGCAAAGATCCTGATAGCTATCGGGATCACGAAGTAAAACTAAGATATACAACTTATTAAGAAATAGATAATAAATACTGAAATGATGATAATTTCTGAACGAGTAAAAAAATTACGGGAACAGAGCCTGGATGCAATTGAGAAGATCACTGCTGAAAGGGCAGTTCTGATAACTCAGTTTTATAAGAGCGATGAGGCCCGTGAATTATCGGCTCCCGTACGACGGGCAAAAGCTTTCGATTATCTTTTGAAAAACAAGAAGATATGCATAAATGAGGGAGAACTTATTGTTGGTGAAAGAGGTCCCGGTCCAAAAGAGACCCCTACATATCCCGAGATTAGCCTTCATTCAATACAGGATCTGGAAATACTCAATTCCAGGGAAAAAGTATTCTTCCGTGTTGACGAAGAAGTTAAGAAGATTTATGAAGAGGAAATAATTCCCTATTGGAAAGGGAAGAGCAATCGCGACAGGATAATGAGCCTTATGACCCCTGAATGGTTATATGCCTATAATGCAGGCATTTTTACCGAATTCCAGGAACAGCGAGCTCCCGGACATACCGTTCTGGGGTACAAGATGTTTAAAACAGGATTTCTTCAGCTGAAAGAGGAGATAGGGGATAGCATCTCAAAACTCGATTATTATAATGATAAAGAGGCTTTTGAAAAGTCTGAAGAACTCAGGGCAATGGATATTTCCTGCGATGCAATAATAATGTATGCCGGCCGGCATGCTGAAGAACTTGAAAAACTGGCTGCCCTCGAAAACAACAAAAACAGAAAAACAGAACTGCTTAAAATGGCAACAGTGTGTCGTAAAGTACCAGCCAATGCCCCTGAAACAGTTCACGAAATGCTTCAGCATTACTGGTTCATTCATCTGGGTGTAATAACCGAACTAAATCCGTGGGATTCATTTAATCCGGGAAGGCTGGATCAGCATCTTTACCCTGTTTACAAAAAAGAAATTGAGGAGAGGTTGCTTTCCTCTGAAGAATTATATGACCTTTTAGGTTGTTTCTGGGTAAAGTTCAATAACCATCCTTCACCTCCGAAAATGGGTGTCACTGCCAGCGAAAGCAATACATATACCGATTTCTGTCTGATCAATCTGGGAGGTGTCAAACCCGATGGAACAGATGCTGTTAATGAGATGTCGTATATTCTTCTTGATGTTATTAAAGAGATGCGGATACTTCAGCCAGGTTCAATGGTACAGATAAGTAAAAAGAATCCTGACAGGTTTATTCACAAAGCCCTTGATATAATCAGAACAGGTTTCGGACAACCATCCTGCTTTAACACCGATGCTATTATCCAGGAATTATTGCGACAGGGAAAAAATATTATTGACGCACGCAATGGTGGTGCCTCGGGTTGTGTTGAGACAGGAGCTTTCGGAACTGAAGCCTACTGGCTTACCGGTTATTTTAACCTGACAAAAGTACTGGAACTGACTCTGAACAACGGTTTTGACAAGATGACAAACAGGCAGGTCGGACCTGAGACTGGTTACGGGCATGAATATAAAACGTTTGCCGATCTGATTAAGGCCTTCAGGGTGCAGGTTAACTACTTTATTGATATTAAGATAAGAGGTAATAATGTAATTGAGAAAACCTTTGCCAACTGGTTACCTGTTCCGTTCCTCTCACTCCTCGTTGAAGACTGCATATTGAACGGAAGGGATTACAATTGCGGTGGTGCACGTTACAATACAACTTATATTCAGGGAGTTGGCCTGGGTAGTATTACTGATATCCTGACATCAATACGTTACAATATTTACGATAAGAAGAATTTCACCTGGGAGGAACTTACCAAAGCCCTTGAAGCCGATTTTGCCGGCTTTGAGCAGATCAGGTATGAGCTTATTTATAATACACCGAAGTACGGGAATGATGATGATTATGCTGATCAGCAGGCTGTTACTGTTTTTGAGATCTATTATGATGCTGTCAATGGAAGACCATCCTCAAGAGGAAGCGTTCACAGGATTAATATGCTGCCAACGACATCACATGTCTATTTCGGAAGTGTGACAGGCACAACTGCCGATGGCCGTAAGGCATTTACACCGCTCTCTGAAGGTATCTCGCCAAGCCAGGGAGTGGATAGCCAGGGACCAACATCGGTAATTAAATCGGCATCAAAAATTGATCACCTTCGCACTGGAGGAACTCTGTTAAATCAAAAGTTCTCACCCAGGTTTTTTGAAGATGAAGACAGTTATGATTGCCTAACTGCATTGATTCGAAGCTATTTCAGTCTGGATGGACATCACATTCAGTTCAATGTTGTAAACGCTGCTACATTGAAGGATGCTCAAAAACATCCTGAATTGTACCGCGATCTTATTGTAAGGGTTGCCGGTTACAGCGATTACTTCAATGATCTTGGAGAAGATCTTCAGAATGAGATAATCAACAGGACGGAGCATGGGGGGGCCGACAGCTTTTTGCCTCATCCCCCGGCCCCTTATAATCCCATGAACTCACCCCCCTCTCTAATTCTTAAAGAGGGGGCGTAATGCATTGTATATTAATAAATTTCCCCCTCTTTACGAAGTAGAGAGGGGGAAAAAGAAAAGGGGTGAGTATATTAAAGTATTTTATTTTTTCTTATCCCTTGTCTCATTGAACACTGATGTTGCTGTGGCAACAACACTGGCAATGTCGGCCAGATTTGCAGGAAGAATCATAGTATTGTTCAGCTTGGCCAGCTTTCCAAACTCCATAAGATATTGTTCAGCGATCCTCAGGTTAACAGCATTTAATCCGTTTTCTTCGGATATCGCTGATGATATTGCTCTTAAACCATTGGCGGTGGCCTTTGCAAGTTGTTCGATCTCTGAAGCACGTCCTGCAGCCTCGTTGATACGCTTCTGCATCTCACCCTCAGATTTTTTAATCAGCTCCTGCTTGTCACCTTCTGCATTATTTATTTTAGCCTGTTTTGTTCCTTCTGATTCAGCAATTACGGCTCTTTTCTCTCTTTCAGCCCTCATCTGTTTTTCCATAGCATCTTTAATGCTTTGAGGAGGCGAAATATTTTTAACCTCATAACGGGATACTTTGACACCCCATGGTTCACTGGCTTTGTCAACAGCTTCAACAATAGATACGTTAATTGTTTCACGTTCTTCAAATGTCCTG
>JBGOZX010000084.1:0-17818 GCA_041480425.1 Bacteroidia bacterium | reverse complement strand
TTAATAAATGACCGATTCCAGGTCGCTTGAAAATCAAAGAATTTGCTTTCTAAATTTCAAATAGTCATTTTATTGAAGTATAATAAAGATATCAAATAAGTCTATGAAAGGCAGTATCAATTTTAAAATTAGTAATATTAATTTGTGGATTGCGACACTGGCTCTCTTCAATGTGGCTCTGCACTTGCTTGTTTCTTATAATCTTGAATATCACAGGGACGAACTTCTTTACTTTTCCCTGGGTTTACACCCGGGACTAGGCTATGCCACTGTACCTCCGCTTATTGGCTGGATAGCCTGTCTTATGCAGAATATTTTCGGATATTCCCTGTTTGCAGTCAGACTCATACCTGCAATAATCAGTGGCATAATGGTTTTTTTGATATCCGGAATTACTAAAGAGCTAGGAGGCTCTGGTTACTCCAGGATCCTTGCAGGGATTGGTTTGACCATTTCAGGATTCGGGCTTCGGACTTTTATATTATTTCAGCCGGTACATCTTGACCTGCTATTCTGGACACTATCTTTTTATCTGATTATTAAGTACATAAATTCATCATTGGGAAAATACCTTATCTTGTTCGGGATAACAGCAGGTGTTGCCCTGTTAAATAAGTACCTTATAGGTTTGTTATTCTTCACTTTCCTGATTATTATCCCTTTTACACAATTCAGAATTGTTTTCAGGGAAAAGAAGTTCTGGATGGGCATTCTGGCGGGTACATTGATCTTTCTTCCAAACATATTGTGGCAGATTGCAAATGGGTTACCAGTAATTAACCATCTTGCCGAGCTTAACAGAACACAACTTGTAAATGTCGACAGGGCAGCTTTTTTAATTGACCAGATATTAATACCTACGGCTGCTTCGATATTAACTGTCTCTGGGATCTTCTATCTTTTCATTAACAGTGATGTGAGAAAATTCAGATTTCTTGGGTTAGCAGCCATTATTGTGATAATCACATTAATGTTATTACATGGGAAAAGCTATTACACAATCGGGGTATTCCCGTTTCTAATTGCAGCTGGAGCAGCATCGTGGGAGAATCTGCTCAGAAAAACGTGGTCAAGGATACTACTGCCTGTGCTTATGATAGTTTTGACAATTCCAATCCTTCCGATTGGAATACCAATATATAAGACAGAAGGTCTGGTCAAATATTTTAATGATCTTGAAACAAAATTTGGGATAGATGTTGGCCGGCGGTGGGAAGATGGATCAATCCATTCACTGCCACAGGATTATGCAGATATGATTGGATGGGAGGAATTAACATCTATTGCAAAAAAGGCATGGCAGATGGTCGATGATAAAAGTTCGTGTTTTGTTTATTGTGAAAACTACGGACAGGCAGGAGCAATAACAATAATTGGGAAAAAATATGGTCTACCCGAAGCTGTAAGCTTTCATGAAAGTTTCAGATACTGGTTTCCAAAACAATTTACCCCTGATATTAAAACTTTTATTTATATAAACGATGAACTGGGAGAGGATGTCAATGCACTTTTCAGAAAGATTACTAAAATCGGAAGCATAACAAATCCGGATGCCCGCGAATACGGCACTGCTGTATACCTCTGCCAGGAACCTGTAATGAGTTTTAATTATTTCTGGAACGAACGAATACAACAGCTGAATAAATAAACTACTTCTCCGAAGCATCCTTACCCGGCTGATCCTTTGCTCTCAAAGATATACCAGAGGTTATGTTATTGAATTTCAATCCGAAATGTTTTATATTTGTATTAGACATTAGAACTGAAAGAAGAGTTTTCTAATTTTCAAATAACCAGATAAACCATGAAAATCCTGAAAAAAATACTCAAGTTTTTATTGATTCTGATAATTGTTGTCGTTCTCGGTTTTATAGGGCTGATCGTTTATGCACTGGTTTCCGATTACAGACCAAAAGAACAAGAGTCGATCTCTAGGTCAGAAAAACCATCGATATTGAAAGATTCACTTAGTTTAACCCTGTTAACATGGAACATTGGGTATGCCGGTCTGGACAAAGAGATGGATTTTTTCTTTGATGGCGGAACCAAAGTAATTACACCTGAAAAAAAATGTCTGGAGAATCTTAATAAAATCGGGAGTTTTTTGGAAAAGAATGACAGCATTGATTTTATGTTTCTTCAGGAAGTTGACAGAGGAAGTAAAAGGAGTTATTATCAGGATGAATATGATACAATATTAAAAAAGCTGAATAATCATTCTCCTTTCTTTGCAAAGAACTATGATGTGTTTTTTGTTCCTAAACCATTATCGAACCCAATGGGAAAAGTACTCTCCGGAATAGCAACTTTCAGTAAATACACTCCGGCATCATCAACCCGGTTTACATTTCCCGGTGATTTTGGGTTTCCCACACAACTTTTTTGGCTTGACAGATGCTTTCTTGTTACCAGATATCCGCTCACAAATGGGAAAGAACTGGTTTTAATTAACACGCATAATGAAGCTTTTGATGAAGGCGATATACGTAAGGCTCAGATGGAATATCTGAAGGTTTTTATCCTTAATGAATATAACAAAGGAAATTTTATAATTGCAGGCGGTGACTGGAACCAGTGCCCGCCTGATTTTAAACCTGCATTTCAGGAAAACCAGGTGAATACTGGCCAGATGGTTATGACGTCGGATTTTCTGCCATCGGGTTGGAAATGGGTTTATGACCTGACAATTCCTTCAAACCGCACAGTCATTGCAGCATATGATCCTGCAACAACAACGACAACTGTTATTGATTTTTTCCTTCTTTCACCTAATATTGAGTCTGTGTCGGTGAGGTGTATTCAGCTTGAATTTGAAAATTCAGATCATAACCCGGTAATAATTAATGTCAGGCTAAGATGACAGCAGGTTGAAAAACAACTATATTTTTTGTAACTTGTCATCATTACATTTCAGGATAATCCTGAAAGTTGAATTCAAATATAAGGGATAGCTAAACAGTACTGAATTAATAACTTAAATTATTTCTAAATGAGTTTTTCAGATTTAATCACAAATCATGGAAGCAGGATAGACAAGGAACACTATATTCATCTTGTTCAGGTGTCCGCAGTTGATGGGAAGATTAGTCCTTCAGAGCTGCAGATATTGCATAAAGAAGGCAGAAAGTTCGGACTGACTGAGACTGAAATAGAAAAACTGGTAAAATCAGAGATCAAGAATCATTATAATCCTCCTTACAGCCTCAGTGAGAAATTTGAACATCTCTATAATATTGCATCGATGATCCTTGCCGATGACGTCATCACAGAAAGTGAAAAACGGATAATAAAGCGATTCTCTATCGAAGCAGGTTTCAAAGATGAAACTATTGACAGCCTGTTAGACTTGCTCTTTGAGGGGATAAGGAAAGGGGAGGATGAAGAAAATCTATTCAATAAATTTAAAAAAACTCACTTTCAGAAAAGTTAAACCCTTTTTTGTTTCTCTCTGTTTCCGTTTACCTGCCCGCTTCGTCTTCCATCGGCCGCCAAAGGCTTGTCGCTTACGCTCCAAAGCTTCAGCGACGGAGCAGCGCTTAGCCGCTTACGCTTGGCTGAAGCCCCTCGCTCTGCCGAAGCGGCTACGCGAAGGCGCAGTCAGCGTAGGCGCACAGCAGAGCGAGGCCTCTCTGCAGGTTTCCCCGGTTATTTTTTTCTATAAGAATCATAAGAATTAAAATAAATTTGTTTAGCATCTAAACAATTTATATTTTTGTTTAGCATCTAAACAAAACGGTCATGAATAATGAACTTCAGAATCTGATTGATCTTTTCCTGAAAATCCTTCATCTCTATTCAGTAATAGAAAGAAAACCAAAAGATTATGGAACAGGAGATTTACTTTATTTCACCGAGATACATACAATCACTGTTGTAGCTAAAAATAGGGAGATCAATATTACACAGCTGGCGGAGATTATGGGCGTTACTAAAGGGGCTATCTCACAGACAATCAGAAAGCTGGTGAACAAGAACCTGATTGTGAAGACAAATATAACCAACAGGAAGGAGGTAAATCTGAAACTTTCCGAAAAGGGGAGAATAGTATTAAAAGGTCAGGAATCTTTTCAGAATGAGATCTTTACATTTGCAGGTATGCTGTATGAAAAAGCCAGACCGGAAGACAGGGATACTGTCAGGAGATTGTTCCATGCAATTGCAGAGAATATGCAAAACAGGGTAAGACAACTTTGAATTAAGCAAAAATCAGATTGTTATGAAAATAAGGTTTCTAATTCTTTTCTTTTTTCTTCCTGTGTTATTACGAGGACAGGATGTTCTGAAGGATTATATAAGGTATGGGTTAGAGAATAATCTGGCTTTAAAACAAAAACAATCAGGATATCAGAAAAGCCTTGAAGCTCTGAGGGAGGCAAGAGGATTGTTTTATCCTAACATCAGTTTTAATGCGCGTTATACTATTTCAGAAGGAGGTCGTGTTATCGAATTCCCGGTAGGTGATCTTTTGAATCCTGTGTACTCAACACTTAACAGCCTGACCTCATCAAATTTATTCCCGAGAGTAGACAATCAGGAAATAAGGTTCCTCAGGCCGAATGAACATGATACAAAGTTCAGGTTGGCACAGCCTGTTTTTAATCCTGATATTTATTATAACGCGAAGATTAAAAGAGAGTTATCGTTGTTTGAAGAGATCGATATGGCACAATATGAGAGAGAACTTATTGCTGAGATTAAAAAGGCATATTATAATGTTGCAATGACTGAAGGAATCCTTTCGATGCTTGTTGAAACAAGATCGCTTCTGGTGGAAAATGTAAGGGTAAATAAGAAGCTTATCGAAAATGATAAGCTTACCATTGATAACCTTTACCGGTCCGAAGCTGAATTAAGCAAGTTTGACCAGGAGCTGCAAAATGCTGAAAAGAACGGGAAGATTGCAAGTGCCTATTTCAATTTTCTTCTGAATAAACCATTAACGGACAGTATTATAATTCGCCAGCCCGTTTCTTTTCCTATGCTTGCAGATTTTACCGGAAATTATCCCCTGACAGCATTAGATAACAGGGAAGAACTTAAGAAGCTGGAAAAATATAGCAATATATCAGACCTTCAGATCAAAATGAACCAGTCGGGGAAGCTCCCTGATCTTTTTGTTGCGGTCGATTACGGATTCCAGGGTGAGGAATATAAGTTCAATAAAAATCAGGATTATGTTCAGGCATCCGCAATTCTTACATGGAACATTTTTTCAGGGTTTCAAAACAGAGCGAAGATAAAGCAGGCAATGATTGAAAAGGAGATAGTTAACGACCAGCTTGAAGAGGTTAAAAAGCAGATAGAACTGCAGGTAATAAATACACTTAATGAACTTCTCACTGCTGAAAAAGGGATTGCAGCTGCAGAAAACAGGTTAAAAAATGCTGCTGAAGGATTCAGATTACTAAAACGGAAATACCTGGAGGGTCAGGCAAGTCTTATTGAGTTTATAGATGCCCGTACCTCCCTTACGCAGGCTGAAGAGAACCTGATTGTTTCAAAATTCAATTATCTGTCATGTTTTGCCGAATTCAAAAAAGTTACAGCAATAAATAATCAGGAATAATATTAATAAGCAATGAAACCAACAAAACTCTTTTTAACGTTAATTATCTTGATATCAGCTGGTTGCAGGAATGAACCAGTTAAAACATCCGAACCTGAAGTCATTAATGTAAGGGTATTACAGGTTGAACCTCAGGCCATTAGTATCCCTGTTCATGCCTCAGGCATCATCAGTTCCACCGAGGAGATGAAATTGTCTTTTAAAACCGGTGGTATTGTAGCCATGATTTCGGTTAAAGAGGGAGAACAGGTAAAAAGGGGTGAAATTCTTGCCACCCTGAATCTATCTGAGATCAATGCACAGGTTAACCTTGCATTTAAGGGTTATGAAAAAGTCCTGAGAGATTATACCCGGACTAAAAACCTATATGCCGACACTGTTGCAACACTTGAGCAGATGCAGAATGCTGCCACAGCATTGGATGTGGCAAAATCGAATCTTGATATCGCCAGGTTTAACCTTACACATTCAAAAATAACTGCACCGGATAACGGAAGAATATTGAAGCAGTTTGTAAGGTCAAATGAACTGGTTGCTTCGGGCTATCCGGTTTTCCTGTTTGGGACAGCCGGTAAAAACTGGAAAATAAAAGCAGGATTGTCCGACAAGGATATAATAAAAATTAATCCCGGAGATTCAGCTTCGGTTGCAATTGATGCCTATCCCGGAGTCAAGTTTACTGCCTTTGTGGAGCAGGTAGGAGGAATGTCCAATCCACTTACGGGTACCTATGATATCGAACTGGCCCTTAACGATACAGGTTATCGTCTGGCAACAGGTTTTGTTGCTGGTGTTGAGGTATTCCCCTTACATAAAGAAACATTTTTTTTGGTATCTGCAGGGTCAGTTGTTGAGGCGAATGGGCATGCAGGATATATTTATTCTCTTACAAAATCTATGACAGTTAAAAAGATAAGGGTTGAGATTACAGCAATAATCGGTCAACAGGCTGCGATAAAAGGTAATTGCGACAGCATTAGTACAATTGTTACGGAGGGGGCTGCTTATCTGAGAGATGGAGTAAAGGTGAATGTGATGAAGTAGGTGTAATAGTATTACGACGTAAAGCTGCAACAGCGTGAATAAGGGACTAAAGGCAAAAAGGCACATTGGCTAAAGATCTAAATAAAATATTAATCTGAGTAATCGATGAAAATTTCGGAATCGGCAGTAAAAAACTATCAATTCACAATTGTTATTTTTCTTCTGCTTATTGCTTTAGGGATATATTCCTATATTAAAATTCCTAAGGCGGAGGATCCTGAGTTCCCGATCTCAATATTCCCGGTAATTGCTATTTATCCCGGTGCTTCACCTGTTGATATTGAGCAGCTTGTGGTTGATAAAGTGGAAAAAGGCCTGAATGAGCTGGAAGATATTGAAAGCATAAAGACAGAGATAAAGGACGGAGTAGCTATAATTGTTGTTGAGTTTTCTGCTGATACTGATCCTGATAAAAAGTATGATGAGATACTTCGCCAGATGAACGCCCTGAGGCCTTCATTACCGGAGGATCTCTATAGTCTGGAAACATTAAAGATCCAGGCCGGGAATACCAACATTATTCAGAGTGCCCTGGTTTCTGAAACCGCTGAATATTCCGAATTACGGAAATATGCTGAAGAGCTCAGGGATGAAATCACCCCTCTGCCGGGAGTAAGAAAGTCAGATGCTGTTGCATATCCCGAACAGGAGCTTAAAGTGGAATTGAATCTTCCAAAACTCTCACAATTGCATATAAATGTCAGCCAGGTTATCGGAGCAATTCAGAGTGAGAATACCAACATTCCTGGAGGAAGTATTGAAATCGGAGGCAAGAAATTCAATATCAAAACCGGTGGCAGTTATAAAAACATTGAGGAAGTAAAACGGACTATCGTTGGTGCAAACATGGGACAAATTGTCTATCTGAAAGATGTTGCAGAGGTACATTGGGGAGATGAGGATTTAAAATACTTCGGCAGGTTCAATGGAGAAAAGGCTCTTTTTATCATAGCCAATATGAAGGAGAACCAGAATATTCACGCTATGCATGACAATATTTATAAGGTATTTGATTCATTTGAGCAAAGACTCCCGTCGGGAATGAGGCTGGAACGTGGTTTCGACCAGTCACAGAATGTAAAAAACAAGCTGGGACGTCTTCAGTTGGACTTCCTTTTTGCCTTCATGTTAGTGTTAATCACCTTATTACCACTTGGTTTAAGAGCTTCAGGTATTGTAATGATTTCAATTCCACTCTCTATCTTCATTGGATTAACAGGACTGTATCTTGTAGGTTTCAGCATAAATCAGCTTAGCATAGTCGGTGTGGTGATTGCACTGGGCCTTCTCGTCGATGATTCTATTGTGGTTGTTGAGAATATATCCAGATGGATAAGGGGTGGAACTAAGCCGTTCGATGCAGCTATTAATGCAACGAAACAGATAGGCCCGGCTGTTATCGGCTGTACGGCTACCCTTATCTTTGCATTCCTGCCTTTAATGTTCCTCCCGGGGATGGCAGGGAAATATATGCGGGTCTTACCAACCTCGGTAACATTTATTGTACTTGGTTCCCTGTTTGTGGCCCTGACCATTATTCCATTCATGGCAAGTCTGATTTTCAGAGAGAATGTGGATCCAAAAGGGAATATTGTGCTCAGGGGATTTCATAAAGGGATTGATTTTACATACGGAAGGGCATTGCAATGGGCTCTTGGTAATCCACGAACTACTCTAATACTTGCCGCAATGATCTCTTTTGCTTCACTGTTCCTTGTAAATCTGATTGGTTTCAGCCTTTTCTCGAAGGCTGGGTTACCCCAGTTCCTTATTACGGTTGAAACGCCTCGTGGAAGCAATATCAGGGAAACGAATAAAGCAGTAAGGTATGTTGAAACGGTTCTTGCAGGTAAGCCGGAAATAAGTTATTACATGTCGAATATCGGTAAAGGGAATCCGATGGTTTTCTATAATTCATTTCAGAAAAGCGAACAGTCAACACTCGGGGAGGTCCTCTGCGAAGTTAAACCGGAATTTATGTCGGGTATGGGAAATTTTATTGATAACCTGAGGGACACACTTAACAGCTATGTAAATGCGAGGATCTATGTGTATGAATTTGAAAACGGGATGCCTGTCGATGCTCCCATCGCTTTAAGGATTGTTGGTGATAACCTGGATTCATTAAAATACTATGCGGTTAAAATTGAAAATATAATAAGGTTGAATAAGGGGACAAAATATATTAAAAATCCTTTAAGTCAATCACTTACCGATATAAGAGTAATTATCAACACTGAAAAAGCGGGTATGTTTGGGGTTCCAACCGTGGAGATAGGCAGGACAATCAGACTGGCCCTTGCAGGTATTGTTGCGGGAATGTTCCGTGATAGTGAGGGTAAAGGGTATTCAATTAATGTGCGATTACCAGGAGAAAGCTCAAATACATTCGGATCGCTCGACAAGATCTATATCTCTTCACTTTCAGGAGCACAGATACCATTGTCGCAGCTCGCAAGGATAGAATTTTCAAATTCGCCTACTCTTATTCAGCATTATGATAAGGAAAGGTCTATGACAGTATCCTCTCATGTCAGGACAGGATATAATACTGACAGGGTTACAAAACAAATACTTTCCGAGGTGAAAAAGGTCAAACTACCGGGAGGATATAAGCTGATCCCTGCCGGAGAAATTGAAAGCAGGAAAGATAGTTTTAGCGGGATCGGAACCGCAATCCTGATAGCAATTTTCGGGATATTTGCTATCCTCATACTTGAATTCCGGACCTTTAAGAGCACTCTTATAGTGTTGTCTGTTATACCATTAGGTATAATTGGGGGTCTTCTCATGCTGTGGATTACCGGTTATACACTCTCATTTGCTGCGGCTATCGGTTTCGTGGCTCTTATCGGTATTGAAATAAAGAACTCAATATTGCTGGTGGATTTCACAAATCAGTTAAGGCAGCAGGGGACGCCCCTGAATGAAGCCATTATCAAAGCCGGGGAGATTAGGTTTTTACCTGTCCTTCTGACAACCCTTACAGCTATCGGGGGTCTTCTTCCGATTGCACTCGGCCATTCAAATCTCTATTCGCCCCTGGCATACGTTATAATTGGAGGGCTTATTACTTCAACAATCCTGGCACGACTTGTTACACCAGTGATGTACAAACTTATTCCACCTAAAATACTTTGAAGCATTCAATATCAAAATTAAGTCAATAAATAAATTATTTGATTTTCAATAGCCTGTATTTACCAGTAATTTCCTAACTTGTATGAATATTACCTGATCTGTAACTTAACAAGTTAAAAAATGAGAATCCTGATTACCGGATTTGTCGTATTTGTGATCTGGTCATTCTTTTCAACATGGCTTTATGTAGATGTTTTAAAGCCTGCAATGAAGAAACCTGTTGCAGTACAGACAATTCCTGAAACCACAACAAATGTGTCCGATTCTTTAGCGAGACTTAATGCGCTAATGCCCAAAGACCTCATGATCTGCTTTGAATTTGACAATACCAAATTCATAACTGATCCGCAAATCGAAAATAGCCTTGCTGAATTTAAGAGCTGGCTAGATAAATACCCGGGATCAATGCTTTCAGTCACGGGGCATACTGATCTTGTCGGGACGCAGGAATATAACCAGGCTCTCGGTCTGAAAAGAGCCCTTGTAATTCAAAAATACCTTAAAAGCAAAGGTTTCCCGCCCGAAAGGATGATAACCGGTTCAAAAGGAGAGGATCAGCCAATTGCTGACTATCTGACTCCCGAAGGACGGGCAAAGAACAGAAGAACAGAAATATCAATTAAAAAGTAAAAACATCATGAACCAACATTTATTTATACTCGCACAGTCAACAACAGGACCGGTACTAACAATAGTTGGATTACTCCTTGTTGCTGCATTCATAGGATATTTAACAGCCTGGTTTTATGCCAAATCGGTTTATACACCGATAATTAAAGGTCTTGAAAATGATAAGGCAGAGTTAAACAGGCAGATTTCAGGATTAAAGGATGAGATCAGCAAACTTAACGATAAGGTCGAAAATCTAAATGGGCAGATAAGCAAACTGGAGGGGGAGATAGCTGAAAAAATCAAAGAAATAGGTGAAAAGGATAAGGCAATACAAACCCTGAAGAAAAAAGTAAAGGAATAGAGTCTAAGTCTCTCCTCTTAGCGAGAGGATATAGTAATTGTTCGTTGTTCATTGTCCATTTTTTGGTATTGGAAACTCTTGTCATGAAAATATTTCAAAACACAGGTGTTTTGTTATTCCTTCTCTTATTGATTCCGGGACAAACTTTCAGCCAGGACATATTATATAAAAAAGACTCTACTATTTTGAAGGTCAATATTATAGACTTTAACGGAAAGACTATTATATATCAGATTCCCGGAGACTCTTCCGAAATGAAATATTTCTTAAGTAAGTCGATACTCGACAGTATTGAATATAGTGATGGGAAATCGCTTGATTTTACTTATGCCTCACAGATAAAGGAACTGCCATCAAAAAAGATAAGCAGGAATTATCTTAGTTCTGAAATAATTAATTCATTATCGGGTAATCTGAACATAGATTACGAAAGAATTTCTGAAACAGGCATGTCAAGTATTGTTATTGGGTTGTTAATTAATGTAAATAACGACGACTACAATTATTGGGATGAATACCATGGTCCATTGCAATATTATAATTTTAATCCTCATTACTTTTTTGCCAGGTTTGGGATCAACTATTATCCGTTCAATTATTCTCTTGTCATGAGCAGCAATTTCAGGGTTTCAACTGGATTATCGATATTACTTGGATCCTATAGAAAAGTGGACTTTAGCACATATACCACTACATATGGTTTTGACACTGAACCTGTTTTTGCTGGAAGTCTCATGTGGAACATTAAAGAAAGATTATATATGGGTGATCATCTCCAGATCGCAGGTGGATTAGAGACATCAATACTGCCATTTTTTACCTTTTTCTGCCCCCAGGTAGATCTTTCATTCTGTTTCTAAAAAATTTATCAGAACTAAATATTTCATAAACTATTGACCAGATATTCAGAAAGATGTTTAAAATTCTGCGTTTACCAGCAATTTCCAGACCGCTTACCTGGATTCTGCTTTTTTCGTTTATGACAATGATTAGCGGATGTTATTATTTTAAGGTGACAAGATCTGCTGACCCACCTCAGGCTGCAATAAGTAAAATGCAGGATGAACAGAAATTCATCATTCTTCATCTTGATGACAAAGTATGGCATTTAACAGATATCATCGTCAATGAGGAGTCATTTACCGGATCAATTTCAAGATTAACGGGGCATGAAAAATACCTGACTGTGGAACCGGATGTTTCAAACAGGTATTTAAAACGTTCCTCTCTCAATGAGTCCTACGTTCTTAACGAAGTACATGTTTTTATTACTGAATATTCAGAAACTGATGCCGGTAAAATATCGGTTCCAATCAAAGCAATACAAAAGATTGAAATATATGATAAAGCCAGTGGAGCAACTGCCGCATCATGGGTATTTGGGAGCCTTGGGGTTGCCCTTGGGGCTTTTGGTGTATTTCTGGTAATTGTTGCCTTAACAAAATCATCCTGTCCTTTTGTTTATGCTTACAACGGGACTGATTTCCTTTTCTCCGGCGAGATCTTCAGCGGAGCCACACAGCCTGGACTGGAACGTGATGATTATTTACCCCTCCCCACGATCGCATCTTTTGAAGGGGCCTATAGGCTGAAGCTGACAAACGAAGTTCATGAGATTCAATCAGTTAATCTTGCCGGACTTATTATTGTTGATCATCCTGGCGACGTTTCAGTCTTAATTGATAAATACGGAGTGCCGCATACTATCAAAAAACCCTCCTCCCCTGTTGAAGCTAAAAACAACTCAGGTAAGGATATTCTTTCACTGGTAAGAACCAGAGATACTTTATTTTATTCCGGTGATGAAAAATCAACCGGGGAAAATGGTATTGAGAAGATTTTTATAAAGTTTATTAAACCTCCAGACAGCGAATCAGCGAAGCTTATCATAAGGGCTAAAAATTCTTTCTGGCTCGATGTCCTTTTTACAAAGTTCCATAAGCTTTTTGGTAAGAGGTACAATATTTTTGCCGCAAAGCAGGAATCGGCTTCTGGTGAAAAACTGAATAAGTTCCTTATTGATCAGAAAATTCCGTTGTCAGTCTATCTTGAAAAAGACGGGGAATGGGAATTTATCGACTATTTTAATATTGCAGGACCAATGACCTTGCGTGATGATATTCTACCTTTGGATCTGACCGGGCTTAGTTCAGACACTGTTAAAATAAAGCTTGAAACCGGCTTTCTTTTCTGGGATGTAGATTTTGCCGGTATGGATTTCAGCAAAAAAATAACAGTTGTCCCAACCGCCCTGTCTGTGAAAAGCGCTATTGACCAAAAAGGTAATGATGCTAAGGATTTGCTCCTTTCAACAGACAAAGACTATCTGGTTCTTAAGGAAGTGGGCGACGAAACATTGCTTATTTTTGATGCACCTGTGCAGAATAATAACGGAAGGAGTGTTTTCCTTCATACCAGGGGCTTCTATAAAATTATAAGAGAACAGACAGGAGCCACGGATAAAAAAGCCCTGCGAACATTCAAAAAGTCAAACCGTTTTCCAGAGTATTCGAAAGAGGTTTATGATCTGTTGCCGGTAAAGTAGATAAAGTTAAAATAAGATTTAAAGAGGTTCATTTGTAACAAGATAGCTAATGAAGAAAGAATTACTTCCCCTCCGGCAGGAAACTGGAACAAATAATATTGTTACGGGAATCAGAGTAGCCTTGCTGCGAATTTGCATCAACATTAATATCCTGTTCCTTGCTTTCACCTGTCTTAAAAATCCTTTTCAGGGAATAAAAATCATGAAGGGAGTCCAGAGAAAAAGAAAGAGCGTTCAGGGCCTTACAAAGATTAAGAAATTCATAAAAGGAGGAAGAAGGTATTTCTTTTCGGAAAATATCCCGGGGTGGCCTTCATCTGCATTTAATGGGTTCTTCAGGGCGGAGATATCCAGAACATCAAATCATAATAAAAAAGTACCACTCTCTACCATTATTTTTGCCATAACCACGAAATGCCGGTTAGGATGTAAACATTGTTATGAATGGGATAACATTGCCCATAAAGACAAGTTATCTCCCGATGACCTGAAATATATTATTAAGAAGATCAAAGAGTATGGTGCATACCATATACAATTAAGCGGAGGAGAACCGTTAGAGCGTTTTGATGATCTTGTCGACTTGTTATTATTCACAGGTAAGAGTGTTGATTTATGGCTTCTTACTTCCGGTTTCGGTCTTACTTATGAAAAGGCATTGGCTCTTAAGAAAGCAGGCTTAACAGGAGCAAATATCAGTCTTGATCACTGGGCAGAGAAGGAGCATAACCGGTCAAGAAACAATCCCAAATCTTTCTTCTGGGCAAAAGAAGCAGTAAGGAACTGCAGGATGGCAGGTATTTTAACAACCTTATCACTTTGCGCCTTCAGGTCATTTGTCTCACATCAAAATCTGATGAAATATGCTAATCTTTCAAAGGAGTGGGGAGTAGGTTTTATCAGGTTATTGGAGCCAAGGGCAGCAGGTAGATATAAAGGGAAAGACATAGCTCTTGGAAAGGAACAGATTGAGCTGCTTGAGGAGTTTTATCAGGTTGCTGATTCTTCAGAAAAGTTCATTGATTACCCGATAGTTACATACCCTGGTTATCATCAGCGAAGGATAGGGTGCTTAGGTGCAGGGAACAGATATCTCTACATCGATTCGGTAGGTGATATTCATGCTTGTCCTTTCTGTCAGCGAAGTGCGGGGAATGCTGTTTCTGACCGGTTTGAGGACGCTGTTTCTGTATTAAGGGTTAACGGATGCCAGGAATATGCAATGAGTCTCACCGACTAATAATACGGATCAGGAAATCAGAAAGATGAAACAGGATCCATATTCCAAGAAGTTTTAGCTTTCAATATCCTAGCCTGGTGATCTCCCTGAAATGCCATGTAACCTTAAAATGCTGGTTGAAATTTAAATCAGTCTTCAATTGCTGAATGATAATCCTGCAATGATCTTACTTTATATTCTCCGTTTTGCCTCTCTTTTATGCCATTTGTTGCAGCCAGTGCAGCCGAGGTTGTCGTAATATAAGGTATTTTATATTTTATAGCGTTTTTTCTTATATAAGAATCATCATATTCACTCATTCTGCCGGCAGGAGTATTTACGACCAGATCAATCTCCCCGTTTTTAATAGCATCAACGATATTAGGCCTGCCTTCATGTACTTTTTTTATTTCTTCGGATTCAATATTATGTTCCTTAAGAAACCTACCGGTACCTCCTGTAGCAAAAATCTTAAATCCCATATCCCTGAAATTACCGGCTGTTTCAATTATCTTCTGTTTATCTCTGTCAGCAATGGTTATAAGAACATTTCCTTTAATCGGCAATGATAATTGTGTCGCTTCCTGTGATTTAAAAAATGCCATACCGTATGAATCAGCCAAGCCAAGAACTTCTCCTGTAGACCGCATCTCAGGACCCAGAAGAGGATCAATTGCCGGGAACATATTAAATGGAAATACAGCTTCTTTAACACCGTAATGCTTGAAGTTCCTGTTCTTCAGATTAAAGCTGGACAGTTTTTGTCCCAGTAGTATCTGTGTAGCAATCCTTGCCATTGAAATATTGCAGACTTTTGAAACCAGGGGCACTGTGCGTGAAGCTCTTGGATTAGCTTCAAGAATATAAACCGTATCTTCATAAATGGCATACTGTATATTCAGCAGGCCGACCACTTTCAATTCCATTGCAATTCTTCTTGTGTAGTCATAAATTGTTTTCTTATGTTCTTTCTGAATTATGACTGGCGGAATAATACAGGCTGAATCACCGGAATGTATGCCTGCATATTCAATATGCTGCATCACTGCTGGTACAAAAGCATCAATACCATCTGAAATTGCATCGGCTTCTGATTCGATAGCATCCTCAAGAAATTTATCAAGTAGCAACGGTCTGTCGGGTGATACGCCGACAGCTTTTGCAACATACTCTTCGAGCATCTCCTCATCGAGAATTATTTTCATTGCCCTGCCTCCAAGGACATAAGAGGGTCTGATCATAAGAGGATACCTGATCCTTTCAGCAATCGTAAGAGCCTGTTCGAGATTGTTGGCCATCCCTGATTCCGGTTGGGGAATTCCGAGTTTTATAATCAGGTGCCGGAAACGGTCGCGATCTTCTGCAAGATCTATCGTTTCAGGGGAAGTGCCTAAAATTTTCACACCTGACTCTGCAAGTTCCTTGGCCAGGTTCAATGGTGTTTGTCCGCCAAACTGGACAATCACGCCTTCAGGTTTTTCTTTGTTATAAATGCTTAAGACATCTTCGGCTGTAAGAGGTTCGAAATAGAGTTTATCAGAAGTGTCATAATCTGTCGAAACAGTTTCCGGATTGCAGTTTACCATAATGGATTCATATCCTGCATTGCGAATTGCAAAAGCTGCATGCACGCAGCAATAATCAAACTCAATACCCTGGCCAATCCTGTTCGGGCCGCCACCCAGGACCATTATCTTTTTCCTGTTGCTTACCTTTACCTTATCAGGAGCATTATAGGTTGAGAAGTAATAAGCCGCATTCTCTACTCCGCTTACAGGCACCGGCTCCCAGGCTTCATTAAGTCCGAGAGATATCCGTTTTGCCCTGATCTCCTTTTCAGTGATACCTAATAACTTTGACAAATACTTATCTGCAAATCCATCCTTTTTTGCCTTTATAAGTATATCATTTGGTGGCATCTTCCCTTTGTATTCAAGTATTTTTTCTTCCTCCTCAACCAGTTCTTTCATCTGTGAAATGAACCATGACTTAATGTGTGTTTTTTTGTGAAGCTCCTCTATATCAGCCCCTTTGCGTAATGCCTCGTACATTATGAACTGCCGTTCACTTGAAGGATGCTTAAGCATATTCAGCAGCTCGTCGAGCGGTTTTTTATTAAAATCCATTGCAAACCCCAGCCCATAGCGTCCGATCTCCAATGAACGGATAGCTTTCTGAAGAGCCTCCTTGTATGTTTTACCTATGCTCATTACCTCACCGACGGCCTGCATCTGAGTGCCAAGCTTATCTTCGAGACCCTCAAATTTTTCAAAAGCCCAACGCGCAAATTTCACAACTACATAATCGCCCGAAGGAGTGTATTTTTCCAGTGTCCCGTCGCGCCAGTATGGGATTTCATCAAGAGTTATGCCTCCGGCCAGGAGAGCCGAGACAAATGCAATCGGGAATCCGGTTGCTTTTGAAGCAAGAGCTGATGAACGTGATGTACGGGGATTAATTTCAATAACCACCACTTTCCCGGTAACAGGATCATGAGCAAACTGAACATTTGTACCTCCTATAACCTCAATAGCTTCAGCTATTTCATAAGAGTACTTTTGCAGACGTTTCTGCAGTTCTGTATCAATTGTCAGCATCGGGGCTGTACAGAAGGAATCTCCTGTATGAACACCCATAGCATCGACGTTCTCAATGAAGCATACTGTAATTATCTGGTTTTTAGAGTCTCTTACAACCTCCAGCTCAAGCTCTTCCCACCCAAGAACCGACTCTTCAATTAATACCTGGGTAACAATACTTGCTGACAACCCCCTGCTCGCTACAGTACGGAGCTCTTCAACATTATATACAAGTCCGCCACCGGTTCCACCCATTGTATAAGCAGGTCGGATAACAACGGGATAACCCATTAGGGCAGCTACTTTTTCGGCATCTTCAACTGTATTTACAGCTTCACTTCTGGGTACTTCAATGCCAAGGCGATTCATTGTTTCTTTAAAGGCAATTCGGTCCTCGCCTCGCTCGATTGCATCAATATTAACACCGATTACTTTTACATTGTATTTATCCAATATCCCTTTCTTCGCCAGCAAGGAGGATAGATTCAATCCTGTCTGTCCGCCAAGGTTAGGAAGCAGGGCATCAGGGCGTTCCTTTTTTATTATTTCAGTCAGGGCATATTCATTCAACGGCTCAATATATGTTACATCGGCTGTCTCGGGATCTGTCATTATAGTGGCAGGATTTGAATTTACCAAGACAATTTTATAACCTAACGAGCGTAAAGCTTTGCAAGCCTGAGTTCCGGAGTAATCAAATTCACAGGCCTGTCCTATAATAATTGGTCCTGAACCGATTATTAATACTTTA
>JBGOZX010000083.1:0-17851 GCA_041480425.1 Bacteroidia bacterium | reverse complement strand
TCACTATTATTCCAGATCCGGACTTTCCAGAAATATTTTGTTCCGGATTGTAATTCAGGTCCGGAATAAGGAATCCATGAGGATTCAGATGAAGAGATTTTCCCGGAATTCCAGATACAATCCTTTTCGGATCTCAAATCTTTTACAGCAGAATCAAGAATGATCTGATATGCTGTCTGCCTCATGCCCCGGATTCCGGAAGTAGCTATCCAGCTTAAAGACGGATAATTACCAGTTCCGGATGGATTTTCAACATTATTGCATTTTATCTGGGTAACGGAAAGATCCATTACAGATATATGATCGCAACTGCTAAAAAATATTGTTGAAAGCAACACACATAAAAAAAAAGTTCTCATACGAATAGTCTGATTAGGTTTAATCTAATTAAATAAGGCTGCTAAGCTCTTTCCCAAAAGTATATGTTTTTCCTTTTTCAGTTGTATTCAATTCAATTGTTTTACCTGCATAGCTTAATTTCAGAGGATTTCCAAGTTTTGAAATGATACTTACATATTTTAGTTACCCGTTTTCCCAATCAATATTTCCTTCAAATCCTCCTCTGGCAATCAATCCGTGTATGTATCCCTTTTGCCAGGCTGGAGGAAGTGCGGGCAACAATTCAACTACCCCTGCATGGCTTTGCAGAAGCATTTCTGTAATTCCTGCTGTTCCGCCAAAATTCCCATCAATCTGAAATGGAGGGTGGTTATCAAAAAGATTATAAAGTGTTGATTTTCTAAGAAGTGCAAGTACATTTTCATAAGCTTTCTCCCCGTCCTGTAACCGTGCATAGAAGTTGATGATCCAGGCGCGGCTCCATCCGGTGTGACCGCCACCATGTGAAAGACGATATTCAATGGTTTTTCTTGCTGCTTCAAGATATTCCGGATTATGTTGTTTTGTAATCTGATTGCCCGGGTGGAGTCCGTACAGATGGGATATATGTCTGTGACCAGGTTCCGGTTCTTCAAATTCCTCGGTCCATTCCATTATACGGCCATCAGCACCTATTCTGGTTGGAGCCAGTTTTTCAAGAGTTTTTTCCATCTTTTTACGAAAAGCTTTATCTGTGTCAAGAATGGTACTTGCCTTAATGGTATTTTGCAGAAGGTCGCGGATAATCATATGGTCCATTGTCGGCCCCATAACCATACTTGCATTTCCATCACCACCAGGAATTTTAAAACGATTTTCGGGAGATATTGAAGGGCCGGAAACAAGATACCCTGTTTTGGGATTAACCACCAGCCAGTCGATACAAAACTCAGCAGCCTCCTTCATTATCGGATATGCCTTATTCCTGAGATATTCCACATCCCCTCCGAAAGCATAATGGTCCCAGATATTCTGACAGCTCCAGGCAATTCCCATTGGCCACATTCCGTAACCTATTGCCCCTGTTGGTTCTGTAAAATGCCAGGGATCAGTGGTATAATGGGCAACGATTCCTTTCATGCCATAAACCTCCTTAGCTGTTCGTCTGGCATTCGGACGCAATGCATCAATGAAATCAATAAACGGCTCCTGAAGTTCTCCAAGGTTTGTGATTTCGGAAGGCCAATAGTTCATCTGTATGTTGATGTTAATATGATAATCGGCACTCCATGGAGGCCTAAGTCCATCCGCCCAAATCCCCTGAAGGTTAGCTGGTAGATCACCGGGACGGGAACTGCTTATCAGTAAATAGCGGCCAAACTGATAATAAAGTTCGATCAGGTCAATATCAACATAACCGTTTTGCATTGCTGTAATCCTGGCATCGGTGGTAAAATAATTACCATCACTTGATCCCAAGTCAAGGTCAACTCTTTTAAAAAATGACTGATAATCAGCAACATGATCTTTCTTAATATCGGCAAATAAACGTCTTGAAACTGCTTCCATTTGATCAGCAGAAACTATTGAAGGATCGTTCCCAAAGTAATCTGTTGCTGCTGTGAGCAATATTGTAACTGCATCAGCCTTGTCAACTCTGATACTATCTGTTCCTGATTTTGTAGTTCCTCCTTCAGGAATAAGCCGGAGGCGAGTTGTCATTTTAACTCCAATACCATCCCCAACATGCTCATCCATTGTGATATCATTCCCGGAAACTGCAATTAGTGCTTTGTTCCCCTGGCGTGAGAGCCGGAGTGTGAATGAAAGGGACCCGGTTTTGTCCGCAGTAAGTCTGATTACCAGAGCCTGATCTGGTGCGCTGGAAAAAACTTCCCGGAGAAAATTTACCTGGTTGGCTGTATATGATACCCTTGCAACTGCTTCTTCAATATCCAGTTCGCGCCGGTAGTTAGTCAGGCTGCGTTGAGGTCCAAAGTTAAGGTAAATATCACCAAGGGACTGGTAAGTTGCAAGCGGGTTTCGTGGTTTGTTACCTAGAATACCTTTCTGTGCCAGATCCTCAGCCTCCTTGTATTTTCCTTCAAAGAGAAGCTGCCGTACTTTTGGCAGGTTCTTCAGTGCATCTGGATTGGCATCCCATCGAGGTTCCCCTGTCCAGACTGATTCTTCATTAAGTTCAAGGCGTTCATTTGTTACATTTCCAAATATCATGGCACCGAGTCGTCCATTTCCAACAGGCAGGGCATCGTTCCAGGTTTCTGCCGGTTCATTGAACCAGATTTTCATCCCTGATGGCAAATTCTGACTGAAAGAAAAGGTTTTGTCTAAAAATAGCATGCTGACTATTACAGCAAATCTGAAAATGGTTTTTGATTTCATCAGATAAGAATTAAATGAGAAACTGGAATCTTCACTACAAACATATTGATTTTCAAGCGACCTGGGATTATTATTAACTAATGCCTGTACCGGATAAATTATATTTTTATCCGGCAAATTTATTTGATAAAAATCAAAACCATGGATGATATTGTACAAAAATATGCAGAGACATAACATGATACGTCTCTACATATAATACATCACAAAATTAAGGATTTTTCTATTTTTTCAACAAGTCGCGGATCTCTGATAGCAGAATCTCTTCTTTGGTAGGAGCCGGAGGAGCTGGTGGAGGTGCTGCTGCTTCCTTTTTCTTCATGGCATTAATTGCTTTAATTAGAATAAAGACAACAAAGGCAACAATTAGAAAATCAATTGTCACCTGAATAAAATTACCATAATTCCAGGTTACTGCAGGGATTGTTTCGGTAGATGCTTTCATGACAACTTTCAGATCAGTAAAGTTGACACCACCGAGAAGCAATCCAATTGGTGGCATGATGATGTCATTTACTGCTGATGAAACAATCTTCCCAAAAGCAAGACCAATAATAATACCTACAGCCATGTCGATAACATTACCCTTCATTGCGAAGGCTTTAAATTCATCAAAAATTTTCATCTTGTCAGGTTTAGTTAGTTATAATCAGAATTTATAAGAAAGTCAAACTCCAATGATCTCGTTAAACCGTGTACTTAAGCCACGAGTTTCTCTCGATTCAATCATCCTTTAAAATCTGTGCCTCCAAAGATCTCATTCAGTGACGGGAGCTGATCATTTGTTCAAGCATAGCTAAAAAGATTTAACTTGTCAATATTGTTTCAAATTTAAATATTTTTAACATTTATTAACATAACAATATATTATTATACTGAGGAGTATACTGAAAGCTTTTCTCCCTTGGGGGAAACGGGAAAGGGGGTAAAATCAAACTAAATGAAATTATGCTAATTCAACTTTTTTGAAAATTGCATACAAACTGTTAAATTGCATCAGTCGATCAGGTAAAATAAGTAATAACCTTATATATCATGGATAGAAAAGAAACATTTGCCGTACAGATTAATGAAGGTTATGCCTGTAAAGGAGATTCTATAGTTTTAGGTGCCGCTATCCTTGACGGAGCCCCTGTTTCCAATGCACAGGTTAAAGTGCCGCTAAAAACGATGAACAGGCACGGGCTAATTGCCGGCGCAACAGGAACAGGTAAAACAAAGACACTGCAGGTAATCTCAGAACAACTTTCTGAAAAGGGAGTCCCGGTCCTTCTCATGGACGTTAAAGGCGATCTTAGCGGAATAGCTAAGCCGGGCGAGGAGAAACCTTTTATAACAGAACGGCATGCAAAAATAGGTATTCCCTATTCTGTTAAAGGTTGTCCTGCAGAACTTATGACTCTCTCACAACAGGATGGAGTACGGATGCGTGCCACCGTTTCCGAATTCGGACCGGTGCTACTTTCTCGGATACTTGATCTGAACGATACACAAGGAGGCGTTCTAGCTATCATCTTTAAATATTGTGATGATCAACGCATGCCATTACTTGACCTGAAAGACCTGAAGAAAGTGATTCAATATGTTACTGAAGAAGGGAAGGAAGAACTTGAACATGAATATGGAAAGATATCAACGTCCACAACAGGAATAATACTCCGTAAATTAATTGAACTTGAACAGCAGGATGCTGACCTTTTCTTTGGTGAATTATCATTTGAAATTAAAGATCTGCTGAGACGCGACAGGAACGGAAACGGTTACATAAATATTATCCGGCTTACTGATATACAGGATAAGCCGAAGCTTTTCTCAACATTCATGTTATGCCTGCTCGCCGAAGTATATAATGTGATGCCTGAACGGGGAGACGCTGATATGCCCGAACTTGTGATATTCATCGATGAAGCACATCTGATCTTTAACCAGGCAAGCAAAGCACTTCTCGATGAGATAGAGAATATTGTAAAGCTTATCCGTTCCAAAAGTGTTGGTGTGTTTTTTGTCACTCAAAATCCTATGGATGTACCTAACGAAGTCCTTGCTCAACTTGGACTGAAGGTGCAGCATGCTCTCAGGGCTTTTACTGCCATTGACAGGAAAGCTATCAAACTGACTGCAGAAAACTTTCCTCTTTCAGACTACTATAAAACTGACGAAATCCTCACAACCCTTGGAATAGGAGAGGCCCTGGTAACAGCTCTGAATGAAAAAGGGATACCCACACCTCTTGCTGCTACAATGATGCGGACTCCCATGAGCCGTATGGATATTTTATCAATGGAAGAAATAACATCATTAAACAGAGCTTCGGACCTGGTACAGAAGTACCGCCAGACGATTGACCGTGAAAGTGCTTATGAGCTGCTGACAAAAAAGATTGAAGGAATTGAGAAACAGGCTGCAGATGAGGCAGCAAGGAAGGAGTGGGAGAAGGGGCGAGATGGAGAATGGGAGAGAAGATCTGAACGTCCTGCCGGCAGAACATCATATGGAAGACGAAGCCAATCAGCGGCAAGTCCCGTGATAAAAGTGCTGACAAGTGCCACATTCATCAGAGGGGTGCTTGGTATAATGAAAAAAGTAATGAAATAAAATCCCGGAATAAATGTAAGACTTAATCAGTATATTTTTATCGTTTAATTCTTATACTATCAACAAGGTATTTTGAATCTCCACGCCAAAAGACAACTCCGTTCTTCTGAAGGTAATGCACAATTACGTTATCACCCTGGAGAGTATCAAACATGGGGACAAGACTTTTGTTGGTAACCGAAAACAAAAATTTTTCTGAAGCAATGGCAACATTTGATGTACTCGCAACGCTGCTCAAAATCATTTCCCCTTCATAGGTTTTGAAAATAGTACCCTTATTTGAAAATTTCTGCAATAACCCGGCACGATAACCTTCACTGTAAGTATAAAAATACTTCCAGTAAAGAAAAGTGCTTATTGTAATTATCAACAGAGTTAAAATCCAGTAGAGTACTTTTTTTGTTTTGCGTACAACCGCTGCCCATTTTGAGGATTTAGTTAACGAGGAATCTGAACTCATTATGATTGAATTTTAAGTTAGACCTTAATGTAAATTTTCCTGTTTAAAATTCGTTTTGAAAAGTTGAAGTGATTCTGATTTAAAAACGGTTATCAGGAAATAAAGTTAGGTTATTTCTTATTAATGCAATCACGAAATATCAAGTTTATTCAAAAAGGCTGATTCTTTTCATTAACCGGCATTACTATGATCAGAAAGTATCAAAATCTTTTTCCGCAACTACTAACATTTCGAAATCTTCCGTGGTCAGACTATCATTTCTGCTGAAGGCTCCAAGCTTGCAGCCAAATATTTCTGATTTTTTAAATCCTGTAGTTTTTAAAAGCCAGGTGATTTCAGAAGGAACATAATATCTCTCGTTGCATTTTAATATTTTTTTATTGCCGTGATCATCTTCTGTTTCATAAGTAGAGAAATCCCTGAAGGTCGTAAGATCGAAAGTATTTTCAGATGTTTGCCCCTGACCAGATCCCTTATTTACGAATTCTTTCACGGAATGAAACAGTGGGAATAGTCCGTTTAAAGTGGTAAAAATAAGTTTACCACCAGGTTTTAATGATGTATAAGCATTTTGAATAATTGAATAATTCATCTCATCGCTTTCCATTAATGGGAAGGCTCCTTCGCAAATCATTATGGCCAGATCAAATAATTCTTTAAAATTAAAATCCCGGGCATCCTTTATTTGAAAATTAATTTCTAAATTTTCTTCCTGTGCAGCAAGCCTGGCTTTATCAATCATTGATCCGGACAAATCTATTCCTGAAACTTTATAACCACGCCGGGCCAATTCAAGCGAATGTCTTCCTGTTCCGCAACCTATATCCAGAATCTGAATGCTCTTATTAAAATTTATCTCTTTCTCAATGAAATCAACCTCTCCTTTGGTTCCGGCTGTGAAGCTTTCATTATCATATTTATCAGCAAAATCCTGGAAGAGTTCTTCATACCATTGTTTCATAGAAATCAGTTTTACTTTTTTTTCAATACCTGTTGTGCCAATCAGATATGCGTGAATTTAAGTATAATCTATAAAGATAAGATTAAGATACTGTTATAATTTAAATCTCCACCCTATTCTTAATTCAAGCGAAGTATACCAATATGAATTGAAATTGAAAAAGAAAACTTCACTTATTCCAAGGGAGGCATCTAAACCTATCTTAGAGATGTAATTTACACCAAAAGGAACTTGTATAAATGGTTCGTCATAGTAAACACCAAATAACAAACCAGCAAAGGGTGTAAAATTATTGTCAGAATATGTTGAATTAAGATGAATCTTGCTTCCGAAAGAGAAATATGCTTTTTCATCCATATTTGAACCGGCGCTTACTTCGAGATCAATCTGGGGTTTTACAAAATAGTCCATTGAGACTAAAAGCAACCCATCTTCATCTGAAATAAAATAAGCTATCCCGGCGCTGATACCAAAAGGTTTATTATTTCTGGGATTCTGGTTCCCCATTAAATCTATGTACCCGTTTTTATATTCAATTCTATTGATCCGGTTATTCTTAATGGACAGGATAGGACTGTTTTCATAATCCGACATTTTGAATTTGACGAGTTTATCAGTCTGTTCAACAATCTGTACTTTTATTTCCTTTTTGTCTTTTGTAGTTATTATATCCTGGCCGGATAAATTCTGAATCATAATGCCAATCATGAAAATAAACAGTAATCTTTTCATTGTATTGAGATTTTTGATTTTATTGCAAATGCAGCACGTCAGTTTCACGAAATTAAGCTTTTTTGCGCTATTTCATGCCGGACAATTTTATAACTTTATTAAAATTTAAAACAAAAGAGTATCCGAAACTATTAACAAATTAATTTAATAAAAATTATTCCAATGGAAGGAAACACAAATAAGGAACCAGTAGAACCGGAAGAAGAAAGTTTGCTGGACAAAGCAAAAAAGCTTGTTGACAAAGCTGATGATTTTCTTGAAGAGAAAGTTGAAAATGTAAAGAAGAGTAAAGCTTTTGAATCGGTCTCTGAAGCTATGGAAAAATCTTAAATATAAATGAGCAGATTCTTCAGATGAACCTGTCCATTTTCTGCTATTAAGTTATGATTTGTGCTATGATTATTTGTTCAGACGAGGAATAACCAATAGATGACATAGACAGGCCAGGTTGGAATCTTAACAATTAGCCTGGTCGCCTCAAAAATGAATAGTATTTTATATTAAAGATATTTTTATAAGTTTTGAAAAATTCCTTATCAGTTTAAAACCTCGAAAGTGATCTTTACATTTACACGGAATTCGGTAATCTTATTGTCTTTTACTACCGCGCTCATGTCCTGAACATAAACAGAGCGGATTCCTTTTACAGTCTTTCCTGCAGTTTCTACTGCAGCCTTTGTTGCATCTTCCCAGCCTGTTTTGGACGATGCCATGATTTCAATAACTTTCAGTACAGCCATAGTCCTGGGTTTTTAGGTTAATTACTTGAAAAACAATCTACAGAATCTAATGTAATTTAAACAAAGAAGGGGTTTAAATTGTTCTCTAGATTAAGCATTTTATTAACAATAAGCCATTATAAATAGTGCATAACATTATAGTTTTATTTGCTAAAATTTGCAGTACTTTGTATTAGTTTGAATTTAATGCTTAAGTAAATACGATAGATTATTGATCTGATTCATAATTTACATAATATTGAAGCTGAAAACGCAAACTCATAATTAATCAAATGCTCTGGGCATTTATATATTATCAAAATAATTTTAAAAACATTTAGCATGAAAACAAAACTATTTGCATTCGTAATAATCATCATTCTTATTGTTCCTCAGGTGTTTGCCCAAAGTAAAGTAAAGGGTGATACAAAAATCGGATTTGGCCTTTTAGGGGGTGTAAACTTACAAAACCTTAATGGAAAAGATTTCTGGGGCGAAAAGCTTGATAATAAATTGAAGTTTGGTTTTCACGGTGGATTGAATGCAAACATACCGTTTGCTCCTGATTTTTATTTTCAGCCAGGTTTATTATTCACCATAAAAGGAGCAAAAGCAGATGAAGCCGCCATTACAACAACCGTAAATCTTGACTATCTTGAAATGCCTCTGAATCTGCTTTACAGACCACAATTGGGGGATGGGCATATTCTCCTGGGATTTGGTCCCTATGTTGCATACGGTATAGGAGGTAAGGTTAAAACCGAAGGAGGAAGTATAACCAGCAATCTTGATGTTAAGTTTCAGAATATTGTAAAACAAAGCGATTCGGGTGATTTTGCCTATTACAGAGCATTTGATGCCGGTGCAAACATATTTTTCGGTTATGAATTCTATTACGGTATTTTCTGTAAGCTTAATGCACAGCTTGGAATGCTAAAGGTTAATCCTGAATACGAGCTTCTTTCCAATGATAAGACCTCATATAAAAACACAGGCTTTGGCCTTTCGGTCGGATACAAATTTTAAATACCTGAAGTGGTTAATTCTTTTTTTTGAAAGAGTTGTACCAATAAATTGAAATATCAGCATACGAATAATTATTATCAGTTTTAATAAGCCCGGTATTGAAAAACTTTTTATCCGTCATGCTTTCTATTATTTCAGTGCTTTTATTTAACCCGCAATTATAAACCGTTGCAAAAAACTTCAATTCTTCATTTTCATCTTTCCACTTATTCTGGTAATTACTTTCACAGATTTTTACAAACGCTAACAGGTAAATAAATTGTGTTTTCAGGTTTTCAAGGTCGCCGACAATTGATGACCTGTACTTTCTTATATCCTCATAATATTTCCTGCTTTGAAACTGGTTCTTAATCTTCCTATCCTTTATAGATAATACTTTTTCATGGATTAATTCAGCAAAGGATGGTTTCATTTGAAAAGGGCCGATTGAAAAATCAGCATATTCTTCACCTAGATTGATATAGAGGGCTTTAAGCAATGTTATCTCTATCTTATCACGCAGCGCGGAGTACCGTATTAGTTCAGGAAATACTATTGCAATTGCAAAAGGATAAGAAATGTGGTATTTCTCTGAAAGTGGTTTCATCCAGCTTTCGTTTTCAATAACAAATGTCTCTGCTTTCTGCCAGTCGTTACCAAAAACAGTTTTGTAATCTGTTGTTTGTGAAGGGACAGATTTCGTAAACCAGATTATGAGGAGCAATGCTAATAAGATTCTTTTTCTATATATCCCTCGCACTTGGCTTAATGAAGTAATAGATGCTTTTATCTGAATCAATAACTTAAAAAGGTATAATGCATTGCATGATGGAATTCTTCCCGGGAGAATAGTACATATATGCAAGATAAACCTTCCCGTTTCTTTTTACCAGATATGGGTTAAAAAGTTCTGAAAGAGTGGCGTTATCACTGAAAGTGAGTGTACCATAATCATAAGTCGCATATTTTGTGTTAGTTGTATTGACGAACAACTCACCAGCACCTATGGCATCCTGTTTAAGAGATAATACAGTTTTTCCCTGGAGATCAAGTATTTTATCATAAGCAACAACAAGAATATCATCAAATTTAATATTCCCGTTTAATTTGCCTCCCCCTGATTTCATCGGATCGTATATAGCGTTTGGGATGTTTGTAACAAGTTTAGGCATCGTACTCGCCGGGCCGCCTCCCTGCATCATTTTTTGCTGCATTTGCTGTGAGTACTTCATTGCAAGATCCATACGCTCCTGGTCACTTTTTGCATTCTTAATCGCCTCATCCATCTTTTTACCCTGATCTTCACTCACAACAATATTTTCAGTCACCATTGCAGCAAACTTATCTTTCGATTTTGTAATCGTGAAGTCGTCGATCTGGGCATACGGCCCATAACTCTTTCCGTTAAAAGTTATCAGGTACTTGTCTCCTGAACGGGTTATATACCCTTTAAAACTTGTTAACCAGGCATCCCCGCTTTTATCATCTTCCTTAACAATGTCGAATTCTTTAAGTCTGGGATCCCCTTCATCATAGGGCCCCTGTGTGACTTTGTCCTTTACAATATAATATTTGCCGCTAATACGATCTTTTACAAGGATGCTGCCATCGTCTTTAATACTAATAGTTATTTCGTTGTAGTCTAGTTTATATTTACCCCCAAGATCAAGTATCACTTCAGGCTGAGCGCATGCGCATTTAGGCTCAGGTCCGGGTTTTGATGCATTGTTGCCGGAACCGTCCTTTTGATTTCCCAACAGATCCTTAGATACAGAACTCTTTACCCTGTTTAACAAACCCTGTGAGGTAGAAGGATTAATAACAAAAAGGGATATTGCTAATAAAAACAATAATGACTTCTTCATAATTACAGATTATAAGTTATTACCTAATAAATATATATCTTTTTTTAATGATCAAAAATAATGACATCTGTTTTCTCTATTATTTTTTCCGCACTTCAGATAATCTTTGCCTGAATTTTATTCGAGAGTCTTCATTATCATTTTGAAAATGAATTTATTTTTTAATGCAAGATTGACCGTCGTATTAAGTACTATAGGATGAATACTAATTATTTTCCTGATCATAGAACGACGTTTGTTTTCTTTCCATAATTTGTCATAAACAGCTCTGTCATATTCTTTCATATAATCATTTGAAAAGTTGTTTCTCTCAAAACATTTTAACGCATGCCACCCTGCATATCGCCCTGATGAGATTGCCTGCCCGATTCCAGCACCGGTTGCAGGATCAATGAGAGAGGCAGCATCTCCGCAAAGCATGAAACGGGTACCTGAGATTGCAACTTTTCGTGAGCCAAGAGGCAAAAGATACCCTTTAATCTCACTTACCATTTCTGCATCCGAAAAACGTTGTTTCAAGTAAGGGACAGTGTCAATAATTTTCAACATTTCCTTTCTGAGGTTGATCTTTTTTGCAGTAATGACCTGGGAGGGAAGTCCTAATCCGACATTTGAATGATTATCAGGCAAAGGAAATATCCAGAAATAGCCCGGAAGTAAATCCTTCAAAAAGTGAAGTTCAATAGTTTCTTCGGAGATATCTTTAACATTTTTGAAGTAGGCACGAACGGCACCTGAACAATGTTTCAGATCAACTTTTGTGTCAGACAGGTTTCTGCTTACTATGCTATGGGCTCCATCACAACCAATGATCAGCCGGGCTTTAAGTATTTGGTTCTCTCCGGTATTAACAACAACTTCATTTTCGTTTAATATGACATTTTTAACAACGGTATCCTGAAACACAGTCAGGTCAGGTTGTTGCCTGGCCAGTTCAAAAAGAAAATTATCAAAGACCATTCGTCTGCATATAAATCCCTGCTCAGAGTACTTTAAATCAAGCACTTTTTCATTTGGAGCAACAATACGGCATATACTGACATTTTCCCTTGCGGTCAGTTTTTCAATTTTTTTAGCATATTCCGGGCTGATTGTATTCAGTACTTTTGGTACATAAGCCGGAATGGCATCTCCGCAAACTTTATCTCTTGGAAACCGTTCTTTTTCAATAAGCCCGACTCTTAAGCCTGATGACCCCAGTGCAAGGGCAGCTGTACATCCTGCGGGACCCGCACCGCAAATTATTATATCAAACATATCTGTCGGTTCTTGCATTGCAGAGATAGATAGGTCAATAATCGGCTGAAATAATCTAATATACTTTTCTTATGTTGTTCTTCATTTTATTTTACGAAAGCATAAACCAGAATTGCACAGTTGTCTGAAAGATTTGTAACCAGGATGCTTTTTGCCGCTGCAGGTATAACAAAAGTTTCAGCATAATTAAATATCTGCTTCAGCCCATTATATGTCTCAATCTCAACAGATTGTCCTTCTACCAGATTCATCACAAGGCATTTATTGTTGGTTAGAATCTTAACGGAGGTAAAGAAATGAAACCGCTGAATATCATATAAATGGCTTTCATGTGTAGGAAGATGCCATAACTGCCAATCGGCACCCTCCTCTTTAAGTATGGGATGGGAGATAAGCATCTCTTTAACATAATCTCCTTTGCGATCAAAAAACAGGTTATCCATACCTCTCTGAATGTTAAGAGTACGTTGTTCACCATCAAGATCCATCCGGAGCCAGTCATACATCTTAAAGGTAAATATATATGGTGTGGAACTGATCTCAAGCACAAGGTTGTTTTTACCTGAGCCATGAATGGTGCCGTAAGGTACCAGAAACAGGCCATGTTTTGCAGCCGGGAATTTCTGAACGTAACTATCAGCATTGATAGCTTTTTTATCTCTGAAGCTATACTCAAGTTCGTTTTTGAATTTTTCAGGATCAATATCATCCTGGAAACCAAGATAAACTACTGCATCATCTTTAGTATCAAGAATATAATATGTTTCTTCCTGGGTAAAATTCTCACCGAAATGTTTCTTTGTATATTCCGGACGTGGATGGCATTGAAGAGAAAGGTTTCCTCCGTCAAAAGTATCAAGGAAGTCGAAACGTATCGGAAACTCATTACCGAACCTTTCAAAAGAGTCGCCAAGAACTGCCAAGCCTTCAAGGTACATCAGGCTGTCAAAAGATACCTCAAGCAGGAGAGAAGAGCTTTCGATCAACAGTCCGTTTTCAGGAGTTATCAGCTCGAAAGACCAGGCATAATTTGGTACCTGGGTATTGAGTCCATTAATATGATCCCTGATCCATGTTCCGCCCCAGACTCCTGGTTCAAACCATGGTTTAGCCCTGAAATAATTCTGGCTCATTTCCCTTAGAGTGTTTCTCAGTACATCACCCTTGATCCACACAGGTTCACCGGGCCGCTGCCCGTCAATAAAAACACCTGTTCCTGGTAAAATGCTCTTTTTGTGTTTATTAAGTACAACCCAATCAACAAAATAAAATCGTTTGTATATTTTTTTGGGATCAGATTGAAGTGTTAAGCCAAGGTTTGTAATAATTCCTGCACGTGCTCTGAACTGCATTTCATTTTTTGGCAGATCGATATAGATCAGCAAACCGGTCCACCCTGCCAATGTGGCTCCCGGACCAATAATTATGCTGACATCAGCCTCCTGATCAGGTGTTAACTCCCGAAGACCCGGGATATCAAAGAAATCTTCAATATCTAATGTGGTGCGTCTGCCGAAAAGCGGATCATCTCCGCCGGTAAAGGGAGTTGTCATTTTCTTTATTTCAGCAGCGGACTTAAGAAAATCAAAAGTACTTTTCCAGCAGGTTTTAACACCCCGATACTTAAAAATTTCTTCAAGTTTTTCCTGGAAAAAGTCATAAAAAACCCCGGTATAGCCATCAACAACCACACTCTTCTGGTCGCTGATAGCATCAGCAAGCGAATCAAATCCTTCAAAAATCTGATTATCACTGATTTTAAATGCAGGATAAATGTCGTACGTACTCTCCGGAGGTTTTTGCATCGCAGAGATCTATTGGTCACCATTCCAGAGTCCTGGTTTCTTAAGCAGAAATCCAAGGGTGACAAAAGTAGATATGGTGAAAGAGAATAGGATTAAAAGACAAACACCCACTACCCTCCATTCGAGTACTAAGTCCGGCTCACCATGGGCTATATCTACCAGAGCGAGGTAAAGAAAAAGCAGTGCAAGTAATGATAAAAATCCAAAGATAACATTAACAGTAGCTGAATTTCTTAATCTTTTCATAAGTTTTGAATTATCATTTTTTACATACTACTATAAATTCCCTGGATTCAGGATTCAGATCATTCCCATTGAAATCTCCGAGTATCTCAAATTTATTAAAGTCTGAACGTTCTACCAAATATTCCAATTCATATCTAAAAAAATACCTTAATGAGGTTTCCCATTCTTCATGATAAATCGAATCTTTGTCATTCCATTCAAAACGAAAAGTCATATTAATAATCTGATTTATTAAATCCGGTTTGGTGGTTATGATCCTTTTCAATTTGTTACCGGGTTCATATTCCCCTTCAAAATCTGTCAGATTATCAATTCCATTAATCAGCTGATTTAAATCAGGAATAAATACATCGAAGATAAATTTTCCACCAGACTTTAAATTACGAAATACATTGTTCAAAGCTTTTAACTGATCATGTTTTTCGATAAGATGCATAAACACCCTGAAAGGAGCAATAATCAGATCAAATCTGGTTTCAGATTTAAAATCAATGATATTCTGCAGACTTATTCTTTTTTGTTGCTCTGCATTGAGTTTATTTTTCAAAACTTCAAGCATTGAGGGGCTTATATCAATTCCATAAATATCAGCTCCATTGTTTATAGCATCGATGAAAAGACGTCCGGTACCTACACCTGCCTCCAATACTTTTCCATTAGTAGCTGTAATTTTATCAAGATAGAAATTATTGTCCACTCCATCCCGGGAATGATGGTAAATAAAATCATAAAATCTGGCAAAATATTCAGGATATTCACTAATCATAGTGCTTGATATTTAAATGATATTTATGAGTCCCTCAATTTAATCGATTGAATTGGTAAGTTTTTTCACCACCCTGAACTGTTGAAAGAACTCCTTTGCAATCACCCTGAGCACCGTATATACAGGTATTGCTAATAACATTCCAATTAACCCGGCAAGACTGCCTCCCATAATGATAACGAAAAAGATCTCGAGAGGATGCGATTTCACACTTTTGGAATAAATTAAGGGTACAAGAATATTATTATCGATAAAATTAGCAGTCAGAAGTACCCCGATAAGTTTTAACAATACAGGTAATAATTCATTATAGGCGCCCGAAGCGAGTGTAGCCGTTACACCTAATGTTATCCCGATTGCAGAGCCTATGACTGGCCCCAGGTAGGGAATAATATTCATGATCCCTCCAAAAAATCCGATGAGCAGTGCATTATCAACACCGAAAATCCACAACCCGATGGCGATAATCAACATTACACCAAGTACTTCCAGCAAGACCCCGATAAAATACCGCATTAGCAAATATTTAGAATCAGCAATTACTTTACGGGTTGCATTATGATGTTTCACCGGAATAAGGAGCAAAAGACTTTCTTCGAACATATTTTCGTCCTTCATAAAAAAGAAAGCGATAAAAAGTACCGAAAACAATCCGATAAAAACAGTTCCGGCCATACTAAAAAAACCGCTTAATAATGTGGTCACACTACCAAGATTCACTACCGATTTGGCTTTAATTATAATAAATTCCTGTATTGTCTGACCATCAGGTATTACACCAAACGCATGCAACTTGCTATCGAGCCATTGCAGAGGCCCCTGCAGGTTTTCAGCTAATCTGTTAACATCAATCTTTGATATGGTTTCAGCCTGGTTGAGAATAAGCGGTACAAAAATTGCAAGGATTCCCAAAAACATAAGCACAATAATAAGCAATGAAAGTATGGAGCTTAAAGAATGCGGGATACTCCACTTTTTTATATGTACTCTATCAAAAAACCTTACTAATGGATGCCCGATAAATGAAATCACTGCCGCAATCAGTATCCATACTATCATGTACCAGAAACGCCAGATCAGAAAGACAACAACAAATAGAAGTAAGAGCCAACCTGCATACTTTAAAACCTGTTTCATAGAAAAGTGGTTATGTCAGATAACAAATTTAAGAAAAATCAATCAGCGAAGTAAGAGAACCCGCTGCCTTCCCCAACCCATTCACCAATTAGCCGGTTCCATCTATCCCAATTCGTGTTTTGTTGTCCATGGCAGGGTGCTAAAGACCCTATCAGAACAATTGCACGTATTAGCTTTCTTTTCATAGTTGTTAGTAATTTTCTTCTCTTACCTGCATAAATGCTTTAGGGTGTAAACAGGCAGGACAGGTCTCCAGTGCTTTTTCAGATTGATAGACATAACCGCAATTAATGCATTTCCACCATACTTTGCCTTCTTTCATAAATACCTTATCTTCTGAAATATTTTGCAATAGTTTCAGATATCTACGTTCATGTTCAGCTTCAACTTTAGCTATCATATTAAATGCAGCGGCAACTTCCGGAAAACCTTCCTCCTTTGCAACTTTAGCAAAGTGAGGATACACCTCAGTGTGCTCTTCATTTTCTCCTTCAGCAGCAGCTTTTAAGTTTTCTTTTGTTGTTCCAATTATCCCTGCCGGATAACTAGCTGTAATCTCAGTCATTCCCCCTTCCAAAAATTTAAAGAAACGCTTTGCATGCTCCCTTTCCTGATTTGAAGTTTCTAAAAAAATGGCTGCAATTTGCTCATAGCCTTCCTTTTTGGCAACACTTGCAAAAAAATCATAACGATTTCTGGCTTGTGATTCACCTGCAAACGATTTTAGCAGGTTTTGTTCTGTTTTTGTTCCTTTCAATGAATTTGACATGGTAATTACTTATTTTAATGTTAAACTTCAATAAATTCAACTTTCTCAGAACCACATGAAGGACAAACCCAGTCATCAGGCAAATCTTTAAATTTTACACTTTCAGTGGCCTCGTCATATAAATATTCACAGACAGGGCAATTAAACTTTATTAATAATGAGTCCTGAGTTTATTAATAATGAGTCCTGAGTTTTTGTCCCGAGTTTTGATTTGTCAATATATGTTGGTGCATTCCTGGGAGAAATTCCCTTCTTTACCTGCCTGTAATATATATAAGTCAATAGTTCTTTAGTGTCATCAAGGAGGTCCGCATTTTCCAGCACTTCAATGGAAATCATATGTGTCCCTGCATCAGCTTTCTGAACAACCTTACATTCAAAGAATGCAATGCATTCGTTTATCACAACCGGCACTCCGGTATTTCCGTATCTGACCTGCATTCCAGCCAATTTATCAAAATCCTTACCGGTCTTGTATCCAAATCGTCCAATTATTTCAGAAGTTGCATTTTTATCCAATATCGATACCGAAAACGTACCATATTTTTGAATAAACTCAGCAGTATAATGATTTTTATTGCAGCATACTGCAAATTTTGCAGGTTCAGCAGTAACCTGAAATACAGTATTTGAAATAAACCCGTTACCCCGGCTTTTATCTCCTGAGCAAACAATATATAAGCCATAAAAAATCTTATAAAGTGCCTCAAAATTTATCATGTCGATGTTTAGTTTAAAATTATCAATTTGTTATTGTATCTCTCATGTTATTGAACCATTTGGAAAAAGCGCCATCAGTGGCAGGTTGTTATT
>JBGOZX010000082.1:0-17879 GCA_041480425.1 Bacteroidia bacterium | reverse complement strand
ATTAAAAAATTATAAATTTGTTTGATGAATGGCAATGATGAAAAACTAGTAACCCTGAAATTAGATTAATGAAACCATTGAATTTATCTTAATTTTTTAACCATAATATATTCAATTTGATATGAAAAAGTTATGTTTTCTTTTGTTATTGCTTTCTGCATGCAATCAGAATAAGGAAATGTCATGGAAACTGGTCTGGTCAGACGAGTTTAATTCTTCCGGGTTACCTGATCCTTCAAAATGGGGTAATGAAGTTGGTTTCATAAGGAACAATGAGCTTCAGTATTACACCTCAGGGAGACTTGAAAATTCTGTAGTTGAGAATGGTAACCTTCTTATAATCGGAAGGAAGGAATCATTTGAGAGCGCGAATTATACATCTGCCAGTTTAACAACTGACGGAAAAGAGAGCTGGACATATGGTAAAGTAGATGCACGGATTAAGTTGCCAAAAGGACAGGGATTATGGCCTGCGTTCTGGATGCTGGGTCAAAACATACATCAGGTCGGGTGGCCGAAATGCGGGGAAATTGACATAATGGAACATATTAATAATGAGGATGTTCTATATGGTACTCTTCACTGGCACAATGAAAAGCATGTATCGGATGGTGAAAAAACTCCACGCGATGTGACACAATTTCATAATTATACTATCGAATGGGATAAAGGTGTAATCAGTTGGTTTCTTGATGGTACAAAATATCATGAGGTGAGTATTAAAGACAGCATCAACAGCACAACCGAATTCAATAAGCCTTTTTATATCATTCTTAATCTGGCCATTGGTGGGGACTGGCCGAAAAATCCTGATGAAACCACAGTATTTCCAGATACAATGTTTGTTGATTACGTAAGGGTTTACCAGAAGTAATTAAAAAAACTAATCCAAAAGTTCACTTTATGCCTGAACTCCTTTTGTGCAGAACACCAGGTCCCTTTGAATATTATAAATATTGATCAGGACAGTTCATTTGTCAAATCAAACCTGCAATCTGTTAACCGGGGAAATATATTACAAAATGAATTATTTATCTTCAGGCATTATTAAAGAGACCAGATCGTACGGATTTTTGCATAAGATTTATTTATATAGTAGGTTACTGATTTATTTTATTTTAATAGTGCTTATATACTGCTAGTTTTGATATGAAAGCCTTTAAAATGATTATAGCGTTTTTTTTCTTCGTTCATGGAATCTCTTCTGCAGAAGCAACCTTGCCTTCAGGAACATTAGTCATTAAAAAAAAGCTTACTTCCGATTCACAAAAAGATACTTCAAAGATAAATAGTATTACCAAAGCTGGAATTGCATATCTTCCCAAATCTCCGTTGGAATTAATAGTTAAAACAGATTTAGACAGTGCTAAAATAAAGAAGGTTAAAGAATGCATTGACAGTGCATTATTAATATGTGTGAAAAAAATCTTGAAGTACCCCCGCTCTTACACCTCCTTGGGGCAGAGTACTATTATACTATCGATGATTTAAGAAATGCTTTTGAAGAGGCAACAAAGGCTATGGAAAGCTCAAAAATTTCCAATGAATCAGATTTGATTGCCAGATCTATGATTTTCCTTGGTAAATACTATCTCCGCATAAAGTTATATAAGGAGAGCTTTGATTATTTCGAAAACAGCATTACCTTTTCAAAGAAAAATGGACTGAAAGGCATCAAAACTAAAGCTTATGCTGGTCAGGCAGCCATATGCAAAGATGTAACTGATGTAAATGGTTTTAGGAAAAACATGCAATTGATGATTGATGCAGGATTTTCAGAAAATGATTCAATAACAGTTGAGGCAGGCTATTTGAGCCTTGGAACTTCCTTTTTACAAAAATTCCCGGATTACAAGAAAGCTGATTCACTTCTCAAAAAGTGCCTCGAAATTTCTTTAATAAGAAAGGATACACTTTATACATCGTTTAGTACGGCAAATATCGGGTATGGTTTTTACCTCAGGAAGATGTACGATTCATCACTTTATTATTATAATAAATCTCTCACATACAATATTCCCGGTAAGATTTATTCAGTATCAGCCAATTCGCTTGGGAATATCGGAACAATTTATCGCGATCTGGGAAAGCCTGAAATATCGATCAAGTATTATATCAAGGCTATTGATCAGGCAAAAAAGGTTAATGACTTTTACAATCTGTATTGGATTTATGAGGATATGAGCAATATGTATATCAGGACAAATGATACAGCGAATGCTTATAAAAGCTATATCCTTTTTAAAAAATATAGTGACGCCTATATATTTAAAAACAATAGGCAGGGTCTTATCGATGCAAAGGTACAGTATGAAGCAGATACGCACAATAAAGAAGTTCAACTTCTATCATTGAGGCTAAAAAATCAACGTCTTTTGAATTATGGTTTTGCCGGGTTCATTTTGTTGAGTCTTGCAATCGGATTCTTGCTATTCAGAGGTTCAAAGCTTAAGGCTAAACGCCGGATCAGCGAAATGAACAGGAAGATATCTGAAATAACACAGGCAAATCTGAGGCAGCAGATGAATCCCCATTTCATATTCAATACGCTTAACTCAATCCAGTATTATATGTACCAGCACGATAAGCTGGCTACAAACAATTATCTTACAAAGTTCTCAAATCTGATGCGTAAAGTTCTTGATAACTCACAACATACATCAATCCCGCTTCGTGATGAACTTAATGCTCTGAATCTTTATCTTGAACTTGAAAGTATAAGATTTAAAGATAAGTTTGATTATGAAATTAAAATTGATGAAGAAATTGATACTCTCCTTTATAAAGTACCAACCATGCTGATTCAGCCATACGTTGAAAATTCAATCTGTCATGGACTTATGCCGAGAGAGGGAAAGGGAAATGTGATAGTCGATATTAAATTAGAAAAAGATTACCTTCTCTGTACTATTCAAGATAATGGAATAGGACGTGACGCAGCTCAGGAGAAAAGGGGAAAAGGTGAAAATAACCACAACTCTTTAGGGACGCGGATCACCACTTCACGGTTAGATCTTGTAAATGCACTGTATGGGACAAGTTTAAAAACAATATATACTGACCTGAAGGGCGAAGGCGACGAACCAGCAGGAACCCGGGTAGAGATCCATATTCCTATAATGACATGACCAAAAAGTTAAAAACGATAATTATTGATGATGAAACTGATGCAGTGGATTTCATCTCATCAATTATCGGTGAGTATTGCCCTGGTCTGGAAGTTGTCGGTAAAGCGTATAACGTCAGTGAGGGTGTTCAGAAGATAAAGGAGATGAAACCCGACCTGGTATTTCTTGATGTTGAGATGCCTAATGGTACTGGCTTTGATCTCCTCACTAATTTCCCTGAAAAAGACTTCGATGTTGTATTCATCACGGCATTTAACCATTATGCTATTAAGGCTATTAAATTCAGCGCTGTTGATTATATACTGAAACCTATAAATATAACTGAGTTCATTGAAGCCGTAAACAAAGTAATACAAAAGCGCTCAAATAATCCATCTCAGAATGATAATAACTTTAAGATCCTGATGGAGAACCTCAGGTCTGCTCAACCTTCGCGATTAGCTATACCTACCTCTGATGGAATGTGAATACCTTAATCCGAAAGATATCATGCGCATTGAGGCTGACAGGAGTTATTCATGGTTTTTTCTTACCGGTGATCGCAAAATCCTGGTATCTAAACATCTTAAAGAATTTCAGGATCTTTTGAATGACCGGTACTTTTTCCGTTCACATAATTCACATCTCATCAATCTGAAATATGTAAGAAAATATGTCCGCAGGGAAGGGGGATACATTGAAATGTTCGATGGTTCCCAGATTCCCATTTCCAGAAACCGAAAAGACCTCTTTCTTGTTCATATGTCAAGATTTAAAGGCTGAAGAATGGATACAACAAAAGTTGATAAACAAAATTTTTTGAAATCTGCACAAAAAAGCGAAATCAGCAGGAACCTGAGAATATTTTTCGCCCAGATTCCTCAGATATACACTGATGATATTATTTGTCAAAGTTTTAAAAATAATCACTGACTATTTTTGCCCTCATTACCATGAATTAAAAAGAAAGATATCAGTAGATATCTTTCTTTTGTTAAATTAAAACCTAAAAACAGAGTCGGCCGGCCGGCCAGTTAAACTTTTTTACCTGGCAGCAGTTATATCCCCTGTATTATTAAGAAGCATTGGGAAATATGCTGCAATAAGCTGTGTATTCTCAAGTTCATCCCCTTTGCCGGGAGCTATAACTTTCTGATGAAAATACTCGCCTTTGTTAAGAGCTGAATCGGAGGTTTTATAGCCTTCCTTTTCAAAAGCTTTGTCAAGCTTTTCGACCCCAAAATAGAATGCGTTGCAGACGTATTGAACCGAAAGCTTATCTGACAGAACAACATATCTTTTACACGTGCGGTCCTTACAAATAATAACCGTTACCTCCATTGGTGTGTTTTCATAGCTGATTACAAAAGACTTACACTCATTCCCTTTAAGAGGAACGGTATTATCAGCTAATTCAATCCTGTAGTCTCCTAATGCTGTAAAGGTTTTTCCTTCAGCAACTAATTTTCTTGCAAATGAAACAGTACTCAAACTAATTATAAGTACTGCTGCTAAAATCATTCTTTTCATGGCTTTAAAGAGTTAATTGTTAATAATTTGAAATGTCAAAAAACGTTTATATACTTTCTGTCCGTATTGTCAATGTCCATTTTCCATTAAGTCTATTCATCATAAACTCAAATCGAAATTATGCTAATATAAATAACAAAAAATACTTATTCTACCAATGGTATGTTTGACTTTACGGTTGGTAAAGTTTTTATAAAAAAGTGTTTAAAGGTTAAAGATTTTACCTCCTGGAGTGGTATAGATGAAGTATTACTAATTTGAATGCGTTTTTACCTTTATTATACTGATCCTTTCAAAAGCTTAATATAACAAATCCGGCTATTAGTCCTACAAAGTAATGGATTTATGGAATTCCTCATATAAAAGGTTGTATCTCATTTAAATATGGTGTAAATTTGATAGAATTTGATATTGAAAATGTTTTTAATAAAAAATACTGCCATGAATCACTTATTCAAAATCCCAGTAATTGTTATTATTCTTGTTAGTTCAGTACTATGTCTGACTTCATGTAAGAAGAAACCGACTCCACCTGTTGTGACAACCACTATTGTAACCGGAATTACACAAATAAGTGCAGTTTCGGGTGGCAATGTAACCAATGATGGAGGCGCTTCAGTTACTTCCCGGGGTATTTGTTGGGGCATTACTCAGAATCCGACAACAGCCGGCAATAAAACAAATGATGGCACAGGTCCGGGCACTTTTGCAAGTAATTTAACCGGTTTAACTGCCAATACCATTTACTATGTGCGTGCCTATGCCACAAATAGTGCCGGTACAGGTTATGGCAATCAGGTTACATTTACATCAGGACAGATAGTCCTGGCTACATTGACGACAACCGCGGTCAGTTCTGTTACAATAACATCTGCAGTTTCGGGTGGTAATATAACCTCCGATGGCGGAGGGGCTATATCTGTAAGAGGGATCTGTTGGGCAACAACCACTAATCCGACTATCAGTAATTCTAAAACAACAGATGGCAGTGGAACAGGAACTTTTACAAGTAATTTAACCGGTTTAACAGCCAATACCGTTTACTATGTACGTGCCTATGCCACAAATACTACCGGTATAGCTTATGGCAATCAGGTTTCATTTACCTCAGGAAAGATTGTTCTTGCTTCATTGACGACAACCTCAGTCAGTTCTATAACTACTACATCTGCAATCTCAGGTGGTAATATAACCTACGATGGGGGAGGTGCAATATCTGCAAGAGGGGTCTGTTGGGCCACAACCACTAATCCGACTATCAGTAATTCAAAGACTACAGATGGAATTGGGACCGGAAGTTTTGTAAGCAGTATAACCGGCTTACTGGCAGGAACGAACTATTATATAAGATCTTATGCAACAAACAGTGCAGGTACAGCATATGGAAATGAAATATCTTTCAGCACCCAGGCGGCAAATCTGCCATCATTAACCACAGATGCAATTAGTGCCATTTCAACAACTTCAGCTAATTCCGGTGGCAATATCTCTTCGGATGGCGGTTCTGCAGTTACTGCAAGGGGAGTTTGCTGGAGCACAGGTGCAATACCAACCATACTTGACAGCCATACAAATGATGGTACCGGAACAGGTAGTTTTACCAGTTTCATTACGGGCTTAAATCCTAATACAACCTATAGTGTAAGAGCATACGCAACAAATAGTTCAGGCACATCATATGGCAACACTTTATCTCTGACAACTCAGCAGATCAAGACTGTAACCGATATTGACGGAAATGTTTATAACTATGTAACCATTGGAACACAGATATGGATGACAGAAAACCTTAAAGTAACCCACTACCGGAATGGTGATCCCATCCCTACAGGCCTGAGCGACGCTGAATGGTCTGCCACCACTTCCGGTGCATATGCTATTTATAATAACGATAATGGAAACAATACAACTTATGGTAAGCTTTACAACTGGTATGCTGTTGCTGACAGCCGCCAACTTTGCCCGACTGGTTGGCATGCTCCCAGTAACACTGAATGGGCAATTCTTGAAACATACCTGACAAACAATGGCTATGGATTCGGGAGTAGTGGCAATGATATTGCAAAATCAATGGCAGCAACATCAGGCTGGGATGAGAGTACTACACCAGGCACAGTAGGAAATAATCAGGCAAGCAATAACAGCAGCGGATTTTCAGCTCTGCCTGGTGGCTTACGTCACGGCCAGGGTTCCTTTGAATACATCGGTAATTATGGTTTATGGTGGTCTACTTCGGAGTTAGAGTCTGGATCCAATACTGCATGGAGCAGTTACTTGCAGAATACCTCCACCGGTCTGCAAAATTCTATGTACGAGAAGAGGAAAGGTGTTTCTGTCCGATGCTTGAAGGATTGACCGGCCATCTAATAAATGTCAGGCTTGCTCTTTTGAAGTTAGCGAATATAAATTCCATCCAACCAGGTTGATTCCCGGGTGAATGGAATTTCTTTAAATTATTGTCAAACAATTAAGCAATTTGCTTTAATTGAGGGATTATTTTTCATATGTTAAGAAAAATTCCTATCGATTTCCATTGTTTTCACATTTTCAATCTCAATTTTTTTTATTTGCTCTTGAAATTGCGAAGGTGTTATGCCTTTGATTTTTTTGAATTGCCGGTTGAAATTGGAAATATTCCCAAAACCCGAATTGTATGCAATTCCTGAAATATTATATGATTCATCTGTTAATAATTTACATGCGTACCCTACCCTGATATTCAGCAAATAATCTTTAAATGGCATCCTGTAAGTTTTTTTAAATGCAGCATAAAAAGAGGTATTGGACATATTAGTAATTTTAAGCAAATCCTCGACTCTAATATGCTTTTGAAAGTTTTGCAAAACATATTTTAAAGCTTTTTGTATAGGACCAGATTCATCTAACCAGAATGGTTCACTAAAGGCAGGACTTGAAAGATTGTTAAATTCTTTTGTTGCCCTTAAACAGGTTAAGGACAGTTTCGGAATTCTCTGATAGAAACTGATTTTGTGAATTATTAATGGCGTGGTGGGGATTGAGCAACGGAGTATGTATTGAAACTATAAATAGGTGTGTTTATATCAGTTAACAGTAACTCATTTTTTAACCATTCTATTTGTACGGAATCGACTCCTTGAGTATAACTCCTCTCCCTCTCAAGAATCTTTATTCCATCAAGAAGAAAAAACTTCCAGCCAAAATGTGTAAAAGAATAATATCGCTTCCCATACAACTTTTCATACATTCCTTTTCCCCACAAAGGATGAGAAATTTCCATACCGCTTTCAGCAAGGACACCCACAATCTCATGATTTCCTATAGTATAATAAACAGGCATATTCAATTCATTAAGTTTAGATTCCATAAAATCGAACAAGACTTTTGCCTTTTTTTCATCAACGTTTATAGCAGTATATATCATATCACCCCCGGTTACTATGAAATCGGGACGAAGATTGTTGATCTGTTTTGTAAGAAGCTCGAAATTTGCTTCAGTTGCAGAATCGGGACGCAAATGGATATCTGGCAAGAAAACAAAAGAAAAATCACTTTGTCCAAATATCAGACCCACATTTACTATTAAAATCAGAAATAATTTTACACTTTTCATTTAATTAATATATTGCAATGTAAGAATAGTATTTATAGAAAAACAACAACATTAATAATAACAGGCATATTTGGTATTAAGAAACTCACTTAATATATTACATATTTCTGATCTGTTTACTATCTTTCATCGGCTTCCGACTCGTATTAGAAAGCAAATAAATTATTATGAAATGGGAACCGGGTTACAAAAATGGCAGTTTGATACTGTTGAAAAAATTTTCTCAAAGCTACAAATGTTATTGTGATCGGAGCTAATAGAATGTAAAAGGATATAATTTAAAAGAGATATGAAAAAAGCAATATCTATTAAACTACAGAAGGTCATTATTTTAATGGCAGCATTCCTCGTCATATTCATGAGTTCAATTAAGGTTATGGCGATAGACAAGACCCTGATATTTCCTATACCCCAACAAATTCAGATCACCAGTGATAATTTTGTTCTGGATGAGACCATGTCTGTTATTGTACCCGGGGATATGAGTAAGAATGATATATTTCTTGCTCGTTTTTTGGTGAGAGAACTAAGTGACAAATATGGGATTGCAGTAAAAATCGAATCACGGACTGATATTCCCAAAAACAGGAAAATTGTTGTAATGGGTAGATTTGACAATCCATTGATCCAAGAGTACTTTAAAGAAAATAAATTGGAGGTAACGGAGAAAAATCCTGGAGCAGAAGGCTATCTTTTACAAGTTAGTTCAGATAAAATAATTATCGCAGGAAGCGATGATGCGGGAACATTTTTCGGCTTACAGTCATTACGTCAGTTAGTTGATGCAGGAAACGGAAAAGAAATTCAGGGTGTAAAAGTAAAAGATTGGCCAAGCTTTCCTTTCAGGGCAATCAGACTTTATGTACCTGGCCCTGAAAATATAGCTTTTTTTAAGAGGTTTATGAGGGATTTTATGTCACTCTACAAATATAATAAGGTTATTATCGAGTTTAATTGTATGAGGCTTGACAAGCATCCTGAAGCCAATGCCGGCTGGATAGAATTTTCAAAGTATATGCAGTATACCCGCTCCAATTCAACCGAAGGAATCAGAGGGGAAGAAAAAAATTCAAGCCATTTTGATGCCGGTGATGGTTATATCATTGAAAAAAATGAAATCAGGGATATTGTGGATTTTGCCAATGAGAATTTTCTCGAGGTAATACCTGAAATTCCTTCCCTCACTCATGGGTATTATCTTCTGACAAGACATCCTGAACTGGCAGAATATCCCGGAGATATATGGCCGGACACTTACTGTCCGTCAAATCCAAAATCATATGAATTGATGTTTGATGTATACGATGAGTATATTGAGGTGATAAAACCCAAAATGATTCACATCGGACACGATGAATGGTGGGGTGCGCCTTTGGATGTCTGTCCGCTTTGTAAAGGGAAAGATTTTTCTGAACTTTTTGCACAGGATATAAATAAAATTCACAGTTATCTTGCCGCTAAGGGAATAAAGGTTGCCATGTGGGGTGATTATTTATTGGAGAGTGTCCGCAATGCAGGTCCACAGAAAAGAACTTCTTCTACCGGTGTAAAATATCAGACTCCGGGAGCAATGCGTCCCTCGGTTGTAAAGGAATCAATTCCAAAAGATATACTAGTCCTTAACTGGTTCTGGGTTGATCAGGAGAAGGAAATGGAATTGAAAAATTTTGGATTTAAGCAGATCTACGGGAATTTTACTCCGAACATAAGTAACTGGGATGAGAGAATAAAGAAAATTGACCTTGCCGGAGGAGCTCCTTCCTCATGGGCTGCTACAAATGAGTTCAATTTCGGTAAAGATCTGATTTTGGATTTCCTTGGCTGTGCAAATTTTGTCTGGTCAAGCCGTACACTTGATCAAAGGGAACTGGCTGCAATAGTATCTGAATTAATGCCGACAATCAGATCATATTTAAGTGGGAAAAGAATTCCAAGCAAAGATGGAGATGCTGTTGAGCCTGTCAATATTTCTTCAAAATTCAATCTGTCAAAAAATTCAAAAGTATTTAATATTAATCTGAGTTCGTTTAAACAGGGCGAAGTAAAAAGTCGTGACAGAGTGTTCAATCTCTATAAATCAGCAAATGAATCAGGAAATTGTGCGATCATTGTCGGCTCAAAGGGAAAGGGAGAAAATCCATTGCCATCGATAGTTGAGGGAATTTCAATTAATGAAGATGTCAGCAGCCTTTTATTTTTGCATTCATGTGCTCTTCCATCTGAAAATCAAAAAGCCTACTTTAACATTCCTGATTTTTTTGATTCGACAGATCTTTTAGGATTTTATGAAATTGTCTATGACGATGGTTTCAAGTCAATTGTGCCCATCCAATATGGCGTCAACATTCTGGAATGGAATCCGGGAGCGGAGGACAGATTGGATAAAAGGGAAGGAGAGACCGGATCATCACAGAATATTTATTGCTATGAAGCTGACCCGGTCAGTTGTTCTTCTGACGTTAAAAACAACCCTATTACTTTCTTTGCTTTTGAATGGATCAATCCCCGGTTTGGTAAAAAAATAAAAGAGGTGAATTTACATGGTACCTTAAATTATCAGGCACTTCAGCAGGATTACGGAAAACCTGTCACTGAGCCCATGAAAAGTAACTCCATCATCCTGGCAGGAATAAGTAAGGTAAAAAAGAGAGAGGTTCAAAAACCTGGCAAATAGAAAAAATATAATATACAACTAACATACTATATATCAATTAAATAATAAATATCAAAATCATATTTTTTTTGACCTGCAACTAATTCTAAAAACTAATATCACGATGAAAAAGCAAAAAGATGTAATGTTTACAGGTTCAGATACCGAAGGTGGAATAACTTCCGGATATCAGATGAATGATGGAGTTAAATTGAAAGTCCCCTATTCTTTTTTTGGTTCAATTTATGATGAAGTTGAAGAAAAAGCCCTTTTAGCAGTTTTGAAGCAGGAGTCGCAGACAATGGGACCACAGGTTGCATTATTCCAGAAAGAATTCGCACAGGAGTTTGAAGAAAAGCATACACTTGCAACTTCCAATTGCACCATGGCAATGCACCCACTATCATTTGAAAAAGCAGACAAGCAATTATATAAATAGTTGGGAAAGTGGAATACGTTGTGCTATAATGCAGGGGGGACAAGGAGATACCAAACATTGGGCATTTAATGATCCTTTTAGGAGAGAAGGTAAATACAAAGATGCTCCTCTATCACCCGAAGAATTCAGAAAACTTACAACACGGGTTGTGGATCTTCATCCTGTTACCATTATGCAAAATGCAAGAACGAACGCTGGCGGTGTGGTTACAGGAGTCCCGAAACAGGCACTAACTGTTGGCCCAGTCCAAACCTGGTTGGCGGAGAAAGTATCTATCTGGCACGCTGGAAAACATGATAATCCTTTCGGTCAACGGCTAACTGCCCTTATGATCAGAAAAAAAATTGCTGATAGCTCTGTTCCGATGTCTTTATTGTCAGATCACCCAAATGTGCAGTTTAACTATTTCCAGGGGGGAATTGGGGTTTGTAAAACTGAAATGCATTGATAACTTTTAGCTTATGAAAAACCTATTAATTTCTGCTCTAAGGGTTTCAGGAGAAACACTGCTAGAGTATTTTAACAGACCAATAGAAATAAAGCAAAAAGAATCTCAAAGTAGTATTGTTACAGAGGCTGATATTATAAGTGAAACAATAATAATTAATTTAATAAGAGAAAGCTTTCCAGGGCATAATATAGTATCGGAAGAAAGGGGATTTATCAATAATAATTCAGAATATACATGGATTATTGATCCTTTGGACGGAACTTCAAATTTTGCATCCGGGATTCCATGGTTCGGGGTGTTGATTTCACTTTTAAAAAATAATACTCCTGTAATGGGAGGGGCATATTTGCCTGTACAGGATATATTATATTTTGCTGAAGCTGGTAATGGAGTTTTTAGAAATGGTGAACCTCTTCCTATGCTTAAAAATAAGACGCTGAAGGATTCATTGTTTGCTTTTTGCGTAGATTATACAGAGGATATGGCATTTTTGAACAGGGGGATTGAAATCTATAAATATATCCTTAAAGGTTCAAGAAATATCAGATCGACAAATTCTCTCATTGATTTTATCTATGTTGCCGAAGGGAAATTCGGAGGAGTTTTAAATTTATATACAAAGGTGTGGGATATTTCTGCACTGGGATTAATAATTTCTGAAGCCGGAGGATTAATGAAAAATATAGACGGGAATGATATACAATTTTCTGTTGGTGAGGAAATTATTAAAGAAAATTTTCCTGTAATTGCCGGTTCCAGACCAATTATTGAAGCCCTGAAAGTAGTAATTCTTTAGAGACAGGATCAGAACTTAATTCTCAAAAAAATATTATAACGCTTTTTATTCTGGTATTAATTACTACAATGAAAAAACCTTTGCAGCAATAAGCAAAAGATAAATTAGCAAACTATATAAACAAGTACGTAGTGCCACCAAAGGGCAAAAGCCAGAAAAATGATCTTGAAGACTATGAATCATCGGTGTGCAGAGAATAATATTAAGTTTTGAGAAATCCAAAAATCCCTCGGGAATAAGTATTCCAAACCTAATGGAAATGCATTATCTTTGATTCTGAGACTTTACAATATGACAAAACTACCTAACAAAACAACTCGTCGTGATTTCATTACTAAAACGGGAATGATATCCGCAGGTATTACTTTAGGTGTAAACCCGGTCAGCGCAATTAACTACAACAGGATAATGGGAGCAAATGATAAGATCCGGGTAGGTTTCATCGGGGTTGGAAATCGCGGAACACAACTCCTTCGTATCTTTATGGATCAACCTGACTGTGAAATAGCAGCCTTGTGTGATGTATATGAACCTTATATAACACGTGATCGTTCCAAAGTTGATCTTCGCTATATAAAAGATAGACCTGGACAGATCCCGGAGATGGGTGAAATATTTCTGAACAAAATTGAAAGATATTCCGATTATCGCAAGTTATTAGAGAATAAAAGTATTGATGCGGTTTGTATTGCCACCCCCGATCATTGGCATGCACTTATGACGATTGATGCTATTAAAGCCGGGAAAGATGTTTATATAGAAAAACCTCTTTCAAAAACTATCCATGAAGGCCGGGCTATGGTAAATGCCGGAAAAAACAGCAAACAGGTAGTTACAGTTGGATTGAACCGGCGCGGAGCTCCCACTTTCCAAAAGCTGGCCAGGGAGATTCCCGGAGGGAAAATAGGTAAAGTTACTTTTGCAAGTGCTTGTCATGTTGGTAATATGTTCCCGAACGGAATAGGGAAAATGAAACCTGAAAATCCTCCAAAAGACTTTAACTGGGACGCCTGGCTTGGTCCCCGTGCTTACAGGCCATATCAGTATAATATAGCTCCTTACATGTTCCGCTGGTGGGATGATTACTGCAATCAGATTAGTAACCAGGGTGTACATTATCTGGATTTAATCCGCTGGATGTTAAACGAAGAGGCTCCAACTGTTATAAGCACCCTTGGCGGAAAGTACGCAGTTGATGATGACCGAACCATACCCGATACAATGCAGGTTACCTATGAGTTTGATTCCGGCTCGATCGCTACAGTAAACGTTTTAGAGGCCAGTTCGGGCAGTTTTGTGCCATATGGTTTTATTGAATTGCGCGGAACAAAAGGTACTCTTTACACCAATGAGAATGATTATAAGATTTTACCAACAAGCCCCGGCCAGTTTCAAAGCTGGGATAAGCTTATGGAAACTGAAGAATTTAGTTTAGGGAAAACAGATACATTGCTTGCTGACAATAGCTTTCTCAACAGTACGGCAAATCTGATCCGTAACTTTTTAGATTGCATAAAATCAAGGGAAACACCTTTATCCACTTTGGAAATTGGTCACCGTTCCACCAGTCTTGCTCATATGGCAAGCATTTCTCTGGCCACAAAGCAGCGTCTTAAATGGGATCCGGTAAAGGAACTTTTTACTAATTCCGATGAAGCCAATACACTATTGCATTATGAATACCGGGAGCCATATAAGCTTTAACCTTTCAGAATGAGGTCTTGAGATGTATTTTCACGCATACCATTTTCTATCGCGTTTCAGATCTGAATTAAGAATATTATAAGCAATATTTGCATTTTCAACAACCTGAAAATCAAACATACCCACACATGCAAAGTCGGCTCCACTTGTAAATGCATGGCGAAAGCCATCTTCCGGTTTTATTGCACCTGCAGCCAACACTTTATAAGCTATCCAGGGAGTCGTATGATCCTTAAAGAAGCCGGCTGTAATCTTATCTGACATACACCAGATGTTGTCATGCACCATGTTATGATCGTCGCTGTCCTGAGGAAGTTCCGGATTACCCGGGTCCAGAGGGGTAGCCGACCAGTATTTATTGTGATGAAAGGTTTTCATGTAAAAATCAGGTTTAATTCCAGTCTCAACACAAGCAGTCGGAACCATTATTGAATGAGCGGCAGTTCCGGCTATAAGTCCCTGTTTCTGTATAAATTCAATCGGTTTTCGCAGAAAGTCAATCTGTTTGTCGAAAACAACTTTATCGGCTATTCCTCCCATTACAAATGCACCTATAGCACCCTTATCAATGGCTAATTTGACATTCGTCAGGTCATCCCCTTTGGGATATGTCTGAGCCAGCCATTGGACTTTGCCTCCCCGTTTCCAGTATTTTTCCAATATCCTGATGGTATTTTCATCACACCTGAAAATGGCAGTATTTATCCCACAAGCTTCGCAAAGCCATAATGTTTCAATTACTTTTTCATCGGTAAAATACTTTTTAAGCCAGGTAGACACATAAATCAGATCGCGCGCATGAGCAAATCCGCTGATAAGGTTACCACCTATCATAATCCGGCTCAACGTAATATGTTTTATTTTACCTGAAGGCACCTGGCCTTTTAATTCACTTATCGATTGAGTCTTCCCAAGCAATAATGAAGCGCTGCTCACTGCATCAGTTTTGGAAGCAAGATTGTCTTCCTCAAAACTTATCCAACCTCTTTTTTTAGCCATCCCAAAGAAGACTGCTCCAAATACAGGAAATACAGCAAGGTTTTTTATTAACTCACGACGTGATGTGTCAAACGATTCCAAAATTTCGTGATTATCCCCGGGAGGGAACTTTTGATCCTTTTGTTTTGAATGGTAATAAACAATCAATCTTTGTATGCCCCAAAAGTAGTCCTTCCGGAATGATGCCAATACTATAAGAACAACTGCTTCAATAAGGTTATAATTGACAATATAAAAATGGCTTGTGGAAGGTATTGATGAAGGAACAAAAGGAGGATTAGCGATATAATAAAGCATAAGCAGAAGTGCTCCCGAAATGCTTGCAGCACGGGTAAACAGACCAATAAACAGACAAAAACCTATTATTAACAACCCCCAGATATTGAGAAAATCTACAATTTGAAGTGTGGTATTATTGCTGAGGAGCCAGTGGAAGAATCCAGAGAACAGCCACTTTGACTCCATCAGATAAAGAGCCGATGACCAGTTTGGATTGAATAATTTAGCGATTCCTTCATAGAGAAAGTGCCACCCGACAACTATCCTGAGGATGGTAAAGAACCAGACTGAAGTTTTATTTTGATTTTTCATCATAATATAATTGTTTTTAATGGTATGATGAACCCCAAAGGGCTCGCCGAAGGCCGCGTACCACCGCATCCAGATCTCCCATAAAATACTCACACGCCTGAATGTTAGCCGGTGTATCCTTTTCACGTGTCTGTGCAAACTTATAGACGCCACTGACTCCTTTAAGATCAGTTTCTAAAAAGATCTTTATCTGAGCTGAGGCAGAAAAATACATGAAAAAAACAAAAAAAACTGCGGGTATTTTCCTCAACAATGATAGCCTGAAAGATATAATTCCTGTTTTATCTGTATTGAAATTTTTTATCATAGGTCTGTTTTTTTAAGATTATTGATAATGATTACTTTCCATAATTTCAAGTGTATTTCAGATCAAATACGTTGAATACTATTTTTTAAATGGACCCGGAAAACTTATCAGGTCGGTTCGTGTTTTTCCGTTCTCGGTTATCCTGGCCAGGGTATAAACCGTACCGTCATCACCAATTGCAATTGAGTTGACATAAAGCGGGCGTTGACCGTCGGGATAAAAAACGGCCCCGTGATCCAGGTATTTTCCTGTTGGAATATCATAGGTGATCAGATGAAGATCTTCAAGACCCTTAGCCTCACCTTTAGCAGTTGAATTGGCACCCAGAACACGTTTGCCGTTAACATAAACAGGGCCTCCGGTCAGGTAATAGATTGTACGACCGTCAGGGCCTAACTTGAAACCGAGATAACCATAACTGAACTGGTCCCCCATACCAGTCAGTTTAGAAGGAATAGATGTTAGTCTTTCGAGCACTTCAATATGTGGAATGGCCGGGTCGAAACGGAAAAGATAACCGGAGTTGCCATGAACGCCATAAATTTTTTTCTCGGGAGCATACCAGAAGACCTGGCGCCAGTTGTAAGCCATGCTTCCCGACGTTGATACTTCGTAAGTTCCAAAGTAATCTTTCTTCATATCATCACCTTCAACGGTTTCCACCACATCCTGTCCAACTTTCAGGCACTTAATCTGTCCCTCCGCATTGGTAAGATAGATAGTACCATCTTCCGAATTAATGGCGATTGAACGGCATACTACACGAAAATCAGTACCAGCACCATCTTCACCCTTACCTGTGACAGGGCCGATATCTTTCAACTCTTTCTTAGATACATCGTAACGGAACAGGTAACCAGTTGGCCATGTCAGACCATATATTAGACCACGTTTGGTATCCATGTTCATTGTAATAATACCTTCATTATGAGGTGCAATACCCAGATCTTCAAATGTTTTATTTTTCATATCGAAAGCTAGTATATGACCTCCTCGGTATGCTTTATAACCTTTATCAGGTATACCTGTTTTTTCCATGCCGTTTATGATGCTGTAATAGCCAAGGTGTGTTACAAAATAGAGTTTACCATTTGATTCGACAAAGTTCACATGGCTTTTCCCCTGGGCTACCACTTTCATATCTTTCTCACCGCAAATCTCAGAAAGATCGCCAAGATGTTCGATCTTGCCTGTCTTTGGATCGAAAGAGAACATTTGACCGGCTACGTCAATCAGCTGCGAGCAGAGAACATAGTAGATCTTACTGTCACTTGCAGAAGAAATACCGTTATAGGTGTCGTGTGCATGTTTGAAGCCGGAATTATAAACTGTAGCAATCAGCTTAGCATCAGGAGTTGAAACAACAGGAGCTTCAGCCTCCGGTTTGGCAACATATTTACAACCCGTCATAACCAGTCCCAGAAACAGGATTGTGAATAATAGTCGTAGTGATTTCATTAGTTTTTTGGTAATCATTTTTGTTTTTTGATCTTATCAGCATTCTTATGTATTCTTTCGATTGCTGTTGCAATATCATCCATATCGGATTTTTCGGCAAGAAGCATATTTTGTCCAAACCATACTGCCTCTTCATTGCATAAACGATCATTCTCAGGACATTTATTTTGCTCAAGGTATTTATTAATATCCAACATTTCTTTCGGGTACATTTTTTGGAAATTTTTCGATTGAAATGCATTATTTAAATAT
>JBGOZX010000081.1:0-17974 GCA_041480425.1 Bacteroidia bacterium | reverse complement strand
TCACCACCAAAAGCACTTGAAATAGTCCCAATTCCATACCATGGTTCCAGGAAATTAGGTACATCAGCTTTGTATTTTATACTTGCCTTAAGTGCACCTAATTGCAAATGCAATGAGTTCTCCATTTCCTTACAGCCATAAGAAAAACATTCGGCAACACGCATACGTCTGTAAACCAATACGCCGGAGTCTGCTTTCCAAAACATTTTGCATTTTTCATTGAGCATTTCAGCATATTCTTTATACTCTGCAAAATCGAAATCACCAGTCTGTACAGGCTCTACTTCAGTCGCCTGCGAATCAGAAAGGAAAATATCAAATCTTTCTGCCATTTAGTTTAGACTTAAAAATTCAGCTTTATCTATAAATATGTATAAGTTTGACAATCTTACTATGTATAGAAAAAAGTGAAAGTCTGATGTGGTAGTATCGGAGATTTTTTCTATCATTGTCGCAAAAGTATTTATTATGAACCGGGCCCCGACTTGTCGGGGCAAGTTACATCATACCTTTAAAAAACAATTATATTATGATGAAATTATTGAACGTTAAAACCCGGAAACTTTTTGTCCCCATTTGGATTTTTCTACTGGTATTGGGTATACTAATACCGATTCAGCCTGTTTCTGCCCAGAAGAAGAAAAGCAGGAAAACGGCCATTGTCTCAGTTCAGCAAAATATTGTTCTTGCGGAAAATGGAACGAGCCTCTACCGGATTGTTATACCTTCCTATGCAACATCGCAGGAACAGAAAGCTGCTACAGTGCTGCAGGATTACCTGCTTCAGATTTCGGGTACCGCACTGCCTATTGTTTCAGCCGATAAGCCAGGGAGTTCATACGAAATCATCCTGGGGCAGAATGAACGGCTCGACGAGCTGGCTACCAGTGTCAATCTTAATGAGCTTGGAGCGGATGGATTTGTTATCAGGACGGATAGCCTTCACCTTATCATCGCCGGAGGAAATAAAAAAGGTACACTCTACGGGGTTTATACCTTTCTTGAAAAATATCTCGGCTGCCGCATGTACAGCCCGGAGGTGAAGATTGTTCCGAAACAGAAGAAGATCATTCTTGACAGGATCAATGACAAAGAGGTGCCAATAATCAGGTTCAGGGACACCCATTACCGGGTCTCCTGGGATCCGGAATATTCCGACTGGCATAAGCTCGATCACGATGAGCATGGAGAGCGGCCGGCCTGGGGTTCCTGGGTACATACTTTCAACAGCCTTGTTCCTCCGGAGATCTATTTTCAGGATCACCCTGAATATTATGCATTGCGTGATGGCAAACGGACCCCGACTCAACTTTGCCTCACAAATCCCGATGTATTGAAGATCACCATTCAAAACCTTCGTAAAGAAATCGCCGGGAATCCCGCCGCTACCTACTGGTCAGTCAGCCAAAATGATAACAGGAAATACTGTATGTGCGAACAATGCCAGGCAATAAATAATCGTGAAGGTTCCCCTTCCGGATCCATCCTGAATTTTGTAAACCAGGTGGCTGAACAGTTTCCTGATCATGTGATTTCTACGTTGGCTTATGAATATTCACGAAAGGCACCTGAAACAATCCGTCCCCGCAAGAACATCAACATCATGCTTTGCAGTATAGAGATGAGACGTGACAGGCCAATTGCAACGGCAGAAGATTCCATGAGCATTAACTTTGTCCGGGATGTGAAGGAATGGAGCCAGATTGCCAGTGACATTATCGTCTGGGATTACGTCATCCAGTTCCCGAACCTGGTCAGCCCTTTCCCGAACCTGCAGGTTTTACAACCCAATATCCAGTTTTTCGCCGAGAATGGGGTTACAGCCATGTTTGAACAAGGGAACCGCGAAGTAGGCGGTGAATTTGCCGAACTGCGTACCTATCTTATCTCAAAGCTTTTGTGGGATCCCTATGCGAATACCGACACCTTGATGAATGATTTCCTGAACGGATACTATGGGGCAGCGGGCAAACCTATACGGCAGTACATCGATGAAATGCGCGAGGCGCTGATCAGCGCTAACCAGCCCCTCCGTATTTTCGGTTCTCCGAATGAGGCAGCTATCAGCTATCTTACCCCATCATTGATTGAAAAATACAAACAGTTATTTAACGAAGCGGAATCGGCGGTTGCCGACAGTCTGGATGTTCTTGAGCGGGTAAAAATCGCACGGTTGCCTCTGAATTTCGCGATTATGGAACAGTCCAAGAAAAACTTTACTGGTGAGCATGGAGTTTTTGTGAAAACCGGGGACCAATGGGTGGTCCGTCCCGAAATCCGGTCCATGATCGATCCGTTCGTTGATCTCTGCATTCGCCAGGGAGTAACACGGGTAAAAGAATGGAGCACCACACCTGAAGCGTACCGTTCGGCAATGTACCGGCTTTTTTACCAGGGCAGGAACGAACACCTTGCATTCGGTAAAAAAGTAAGGTTGAGCAGCCCCGATTCTACGAGCATCCCTGTTGGAAGGGAGAGAATGCTTACAGATGGAATTCGCGGCAGCCATGATCCGGAATATAACTGGCTCGCCTTTCAGGGCAAGAACCTTGATGTGGTTATCGACCTGGAAAAAATGCAGAAGATACAACATATCGAATGTGCTTTTTACCAGTTGGCTGCGTGGCTTAGCATAGTTCCGGAAAGAGTCGAGTTTTTCGTATCGACCGACGGTGAAAAATTCGATCCGGTTGGAACCGTTAATAATACACTACCCATAGACCAATATGATTCATATCAAAGGGACTTTATCGCTGATTTCATGCCGTGTATTGCCCGGTATGTGAGGGTGGTGGCCCATACCATCGGCAATACACCTGAATCGCACCCGGGAGCCGGTCAGGCAGCATGGATGCACATCGATGAGATCGTTGTAGAATAGTGGTTGCCATGGGATAACTGCCTGACGCTAGGCAGGGATATGTCCAGGTGTAAAAATCACCATGTTATAATGTATTGATTATTAGATATATATAAAAACAGGGGGAGGGGGAGTAAGAAAAATTAGGTTTTTAGAAAACTAGTTTATAAATTTGGATCAAATAATGGCATCGAAGAAAATAATTTTTGAGATGCCCTAAAAACTAAACCTATGATTGTAAAAAAAGTGTTCAAAAATTTGAAGCGAACACTACTTCTATTGCTGTGGCTGGCCTGCTCACATGCAGTGTTGGCTCAGGTACGGGTAGTGTCCGGATCCATTAAGGATTCAAACGGTGCCGGGTTAGCTGGTGTGACTGTTATTGTAAAGAACTCAACAACAGGAACGCTCAGCGACTCACAGGGACAATACAGCATTTCAGCAGGAAATGATGCTGTACTTGTCTTTTCTTTTATCGGATACGGCACACAGGAAGTTGTCGTAGGCAACCGGATCTCAGTTGACGTAATACTAGTGGAAGATGTCAGGCAACTGGGTGAAGTTGTAGTGACTGCCCTTGGTGTTGAGCGTAATACAAAATCATTGCAGTCTTCCGTAACTAAAGTTCCCGGAATCAGCTTAACATCAGCCAGGGAAAACAACTTTGGCGCATCTATCCAGGGTAGAGTAGCCGGTGTTAATGTTTCCAAAGCCGGTACCGGTCCTGCAGGAGCATCCCGTGTAATTATCCGTGGTAACAAGTCACTCGGAGGAAATAACCAGCCTCTTTATGTTGTCGATGGTATCCCCATGGACAATTCCATGATGGGCCAGTCCGGTGTTTGGGGTGGTACTGACCAGGGTGACGGTTTGAGTAGTATCAGCCCTGATGACATCGAATCCATTACAGTGTTGAAGGGTGCTAGTGCAGCAGCCCTTTACGGATCGAGAGGTGGTTTTGGTGTAATCAATATTACAACTAAAAGAGGTACTGCCAGAAAAGGGATTGGTATTGAGTTCAACTCGAACTATGTTTTTGAAAAGGTGATTAACTATACCGATTTACAACGTGAATATGGTTCCGGGGGTTTAGCCAATTCCAATCCCCTTGATCCTACTTCTCCACGGGTTGGTTCAAAGCCAACTACTCAGATTCAGGCCTTTGAAAATGAGTCGGCATGGGGAGCAAAGCTTGATGGCAGTTCTGTTATAATGTGGGATGGGGTCTCCAGACCGTATTCTTATGCAGGTGACAACTGGAAACGCTTTTTTCGAACAGGAAATTCGTTAACCAATAGCATTTCTTTTACCGGTGGAAGTGATAAACAAAACTTCCGCTTCTCCTATGCAGATCTAAGGAGTACTTCCATGATTCCCAACTCAGGCTTTAACAGAAAGAATTTGACGTTAGTCACAAATGGAAAATTTGGCAAAAGGATTACTTTCAATGCTAAGGTTATGTACTCTAATGAGGACGCCAAGAACAGACCAATGGTATCGGACTCTCCCGGAAACGGTGTCCAGGCAGTAATGTTAATGGCTCCAAACTATAATATTGATGATATGAGAGGCGATCCTAAAAAACTTGGTGCAGTACCAGAGGGTGTCACAACAGTGGATAATAAGAAAGTGGGTGAAGAATTACAGAAATCGCCCAACCTGTGGGGACAGAATCCCTGGTGGGCAGCTTACCAGTTCATAAATAGTGACAGCCGCGACCGATTTATTACTTCAGGACAAATGAGGTTTGATATTACCAGCTTCCTGTACGTGCAAGGCCGGGTAGGTATGGACTATTTCATCAGAAAGACTAAAACTTTGGTACCTCAGGGTACAGGCTATCAGCTTGGTGGTGCTGCCAATGAAGGGTTACACTGGACTCGGGAAATTAACCAGGAATGGACAGTAGGCTTTGATAAAGCCTTTGGCAAAATTGATATTACCGCATTTGTCGGAGCTAATAAAATGGTAAGAAAAAATGAGGATGTTGGTGCCAACGGTAGTGCATTTAACGTCCCGTTTTTCGCTTCAGTTAACAATACAAGCAGCCAAAACTTTGAGTATGGGTATGGGGCAACGGGGATCAACTCCTTATTCGGTTCAGCAGAAGTCAGTTATGGAGGTTTTCTGTACGTCACTGCAACGGCCCGAAACGATTGGTTCTCCGTGTTGAATCCGAAAAGCAACCACAAACTCTATCCATCCGTTGGTGCCAGTTTCGTATTCACTGATGCCTTTAAAAATTTGCCTCAGGTGTTAAGCTTTGGTAAGTTAAGGGCATCGTGGGGTCAGGTGGCAACCGCCAATGTTGGTTCTTATGCCGGTAATCTTACGTATGGACTTAATGGGCAGGGTCACCTTGGCATTCCAATGGCAGGATATTCTTCCGGCTCAAATATTCCAAACCCGGACCTTGTGCCTGCTTTATCAACGGAGCTTGAATTTGGTACAGAGTTAAGATTCCTGCAGAACAGACTTGGGCTTGATTTTACTTACTACGATCAAAAAACAACCGATGACATTCTCAATGCATCTATATCGATAGGTTCCGGATTTAGTTCAACTTCCGTAAATATAGGGCAGTTGTCAAATAAGGGTATTGAAGTTTTGCTGACAGCGACACCCGTTAAGGGAGATTTTACCTGGGATGTTTCATTGAACCTGGCGAAAAACAAAAATAAAGTAATTGCCCTTAATCCTGGTATAAATTCGTTAGGCCTTGACGAACCAAGAACAAGAACTGTAAGAATTTCTCATATTGTTGGTTACCCCTTTGGCATGATCACCGGCTGGGTCCAGAAAACAGATGAAAATGGCAATCGTGTGTATACTCCTACTGGTGAACCGGTACAATCAGATAAATATGAGATCCTTGGAAACGGTGTTGCTGATCTCACGGGTGGTTTAAACAACTCCCTTTCATATAAGCAGTTCAATCTGAGCTTCCTGATTGATTTCAAATTTGGTGGTGATATTTACTCGGGTACCAATGTGCGGTTGTTGGAAGCAGGTCTCACAAAGGAATCACTGATTGGCAGAGATGGAAATTTGACAGTAACAGGAGTCACCCCAAACACAGGTGGCGAAGGGTACATACCCTTTACCAAGACACTTACGGAAGAGGAAGCGCAGAATTACTGGGGAGCCGTGGGCGAGCGTGATGAAGCTCATTTTATATACGATGCCTCCTTCCTGAAACTCAGGTCGGTTATATTTGGATTCGATTTTCCTGCCTCGCTCTTAAGCAAAACACCATTTAAAACACTTGGATTGTCTTTTGTTGCACGGAATCTGGCAATACTCTATAAAAACATCCCAAATGTTGACCCGGAAGCATCATATCAAAGTGGTTCCTCCCAGGGTCTTGACTACTTTGGTGTGCCTTCGTCCCGTACTTACGGATTCAATTTAAGGGCAACGTTCTAACCATTAAAAATGAATAAAATGAAACATATATTTAAACTTATTCTAAGCGCGTTACTGGTGATCATCCTGGTAGCCGGATGTGATACGACTGCCTTGCATGAGTTGAACATCGATCCGAATTCGGTCAATACAATTGATATGAATTACTTTTTTACGGCTGCTGAACTTGGCCTCGCAAGTGGCGGATCTGCAGGTGACAACCGGTATATTGACTGGAGAACTAACATTGGTATGTGCGCACATGCCACACAGCAGCTTGCTACCACGAGCTCAGGCCTTTTATGTACCGGTGATAAATACATTGACAGCGACCCGGAAGTAGACAACGCTCCATTCCAATGGTGGTTACCGGATATTGGAAAAAATACCGCAGAGATACTCAAGCAAACCGGTACGGGTGGTTTTGACGAAGGTAATAAAGTAAACATGCGTAACGCCACCAGGATAATCAGGGCATTTAATTTCGCCCGGTTATCCGATATGTATGGCAACGTGCCTTATTTTGAAGCCAATAAGGGCATCGAAGGTATTTTCTTCCCAAAGTATGATAAACAGAAAGACATTTACACTGACTGTTTAAAGGAACTGGATGAAGCAACAGCTGCTCTCAGTGCATCAAATCCTGATGAGGGTTTTGCGGCTGCTGATTTTGTCTATAATGGTAACATTGCCAGATGGAAAAAATGGGGTTACTCCGTAATGCTCAGGCTGGCAATGAGGATTTCTAATGTTGATGCTGCTATGGCTAACACCTATGTCACTAAAGCTATTGCAGGTGGGGTTTTCACCAGCAATGACGACAACTTTTGGATTAAAATGGCAAATGGCCCCAGCGAATGGACCAACCAGAACGGGATCTCGCGTGCAATGATGCCGGGAGATGGTTCACAGGGAACAGGATCAGGTGGGTCTCATATGGCTAAAACACTGGTCGACTTTCTCAAGGGGGCCAATCCGGCGAGTATAGCCGATGACGATCCAAGGCTCATGATCTTCTGTGGTGGGATAGCCGAATGGACAGCTGCTGCCTTTACTCCTTATCCGGGTGGTACTGATCCTCTTAACCAGAAGGGCTTGCCCAATGGAAAGGACCAGGCTATGCTGGATGTTGAGGCAGGAGGACCTGTGAATGTACAAAAAACCTATTCTAAAATGAACCCTCTTCTGCTACTGGACGATTCTCCTTTCCTACTCATGAACTATGCAGAAGTTGAGTTCCTGCAAGCAGAAGCTCTTGAAAGAGGTATTGGATCGGGAATTACCGGTACTGCACAAGCGCATTATAATGCCGGTGTAAAGGGTGCTATGCAGATGTACACTCCTTTTAATGCTTCATTCGCAGTTACAGATGCCCAGGTTGCAGCATACCTGACAACATATCCTTATGGTGGTCCAAAGGCTAAGCTGGCAATGATTGGCGATCAATTGTGGGTCAGCCATTTCATGATGTGGTTTGAAGCATGGTCAGACTGGAGAAGAACCGGTTATCCAGCATTGGTTCCTGTCAATTATCCGGGGAATGATACTAATGGAACAATTCCAGTAAGACTACGGCTGCCTGCGAGCGAAGTATCAGGAAATCCTAATTATTCAGGCTCAACCTTACCTGACGAAATTACGACAAAAGTTTGGTGGGATGGTGGAGCTGAAAAATAGATTTTAAATTGTCAATAGACGAGATTGTAAAAAGCCCTTGAAATTCTTCAAGGGCTTTTTTTTGCAGTAATATTTGATATAAGTTGGTTGTTCTTCATTTAACTTTAAAATTCTCATGAACTCACCCCCCGGCCGTCTCTCTGTTTCACAAAGAGGGGGAGCTATTTTCCGAAAATTTATATATTTACGTAAATGGGAATGAAATGGGTAAAAGTAAATATCTTGATTTCAAAGTCCTTAAGAAACATGCACGCGAGCTTAGAAATAACATGACAGATTCTGAAAAACTGCTTTGGAAACAACTAAGAAACCGGCAACTTTCAGGATATAAGTTTCTACGTCAGCACCCTGTTGTTTATAAAGCCGACTACAAAGGTTTGAATTATTTTATAGCTGATTTCTACTGTGACGAAAAAAAGACAGTAATTGAACTTGATGGTCCGATTCATCAGAATACCGAAGAATATGATAGGTTCAGAGATCTTGAAATGATGGAAAAAGGAATTCATATTCTGAGATTGAAGAATGATGAACTGATAAATATAGATGAAGTTCTTAAAAATATTAATTGCTTTCTTGATTTAATACCTTAATATTCAATAATATATCTTTTTTTAATTTCCCCCTCCTTACGAAGTAGAGAGGGGGTTAGGGGTGAGTTCATGATGCTAAAGAAACATCAGAAAGTAGGTTGTATATGATTTTATTTTCAAAAAAAGCACTCTTGCAACACCCATTTTCAAAATTCACCTCAACAAAATAAAGTGTTTCCAGGTATGTTTTTTAAAAGTAGGGAAAACCGGAACCCTTGAAATTAATCAGGAGCTTTATTTTCCAGCAAACTTTCCGGTTCCTTATTTCTTTCTTTTCTGAAACAGCAAGACCTTTTCATTATTTCGTGCAACAATGATCCTTTTGGATTGCCTGGAGTAGATTATTGCGGCATCTCTTACTTCACCTTCCACATAGAGTCCGTCACGTTGCTGTGGTTGATAAATAAAGGACTTTTTTAAACCTCCTTTTAAAAAAACTCCACGGCTTGCATCATGACGGCCAACCTGCGGCTTAAGTGAATAAAAGTTTCCTCCCAGCCAGATATCCACATTCCCATCCTCGTCCAGGTCATCGGCTACAATACCAAATACCGGTGACACCTGGGCTTCCACGGGGAGCGCTATCAGTGAATAGCTATTCCCATTATTCCATAAAATAGCACTTTCCAGATAGTTGACTTTATACAGAATTGATTTCTTGCGGACTTCAGGACTGAATAAGGAGTCATACGTTTTATTACCATAATCCTTATATGTTAAAATAGTCTGGCGTAAACCGGGCATTTGAGCAACAAGTTCTTCTTTTTGAGCAAAAGGGTAGGCCTGGCTATCCAGTGGAGGATACCAATTGATAATAAACTCACTCTTGCCATTATTGTCAAAATCATTGACAAACATGGTTATAGGTCTGGCTGGTGATGCTTTAAACTTGGTATTCAGTCCCCAGTTGCCTAAAATGAAATCGATATCTCCATCTTTATCCAAATCTGCCGCCTCAATTCGATTCCACCAACCTTTACTATCCGGAATAACGATCGGATCTACTAACACTCCCTTCTCATTTTTGAAAATGTTGATTGCCATCCAGTCGCCCACCACCACCAGATCTTTATCACCATCCGAATCAACGTCAGCCCATACGGCATCCGTTACCATACCTATATTTCCAAGCGAAGGAGGGGCTATATCAATCCAGTTTCCGTTAACGTTTTTGAGCAGATAACTTTGAGGAGGCAAACCGTAATTTCCGGGAATAGTCCTGGCGCCCAGAAATACTTCCGTTTTTCCATCTTTGTCAAAATCTTCTGTTTCAATTGTTGATAAGTTACCAAGCACCGGGGGAATATGATAGGGATCTGCCGAGAAATTGCCCCGGCCATCATTTTTGTAGACACGTACAATGTAATTGAGCTGGTCGACACGAACGTCATTCCCGCCTGATCCGATCATAAGGTCAAGGTCGCCATCGCCATCCTGATCAAATAGAGCACCACAGGTGCTTTCAAAACCTGCATCTTTAGTGAATGATGGATTCGCTTTAAAGCTGAAAGTGCCATCTGCCTGCTGGATGAACAGTTTATCAGGATCGCCCGCTGCACCCAATAAAATGAAATCATCAAGCTTATCATTATTGGCATCACCGATTACCAACCTTGGTCCTTCGGTAGATAGCATATTTGTCAGTAGTACCTCCTGGTTGAAATCATTGTACCGGTTTTCGTAATGTCTGGCATCACCATGAATTACACGTTGGCTGATTTCTTCAAATTCAGGAGCTTGCATTTTTTCAGTAACTTTTTCAACTACTGAAGCCTGGCTATGGTTGAGTATGATAGTCTGATCAGATTTGACATTGATAAGTACCTGCACTTTTCCATCGGGCCAGGTCACCTTCAATTCATCAATATTTTCCGCTTTACCTAAACCAAATAAGAGATTAGGCTCAGTACTACTTTCAAACCCACGGGTATTGAAATTTTGTAATACCCTGAGTTCTCCCTTTATTTTTATTGTCACCTCGGCACCAATCCCCAATCGATTACCTTCATATCCATTAAATTTGACTTTCAGAAAATGATTGCCCGATTTCGAATCGGTTTCATTGCGATAAACAAAACCCGGTGAGTTTTCATTATTAATTACTAAATCAAGGTCCCCGTCATTGTCCAAGTCTCCATAGGCCGCCCCATTACTAAACGATGGCTCTGAGAGCCCTAATTCATCTGCCCGATTTTGAAACATCAAGTGTCCGGTATTTTGAAATGCATAGTTCTTAAGGGGTTTTGAAGGCATATATTGAACAAAATCCCGGTAGTCAAACTTGCCTGTCTTTGAAATAACCTCTTTCCTTTTGTCTTTGTTGGTAATGAATTCCAGGAAATCATTATACATGATGTCTCTTAAAATTCCATTACTTATGAATATGTCTTTATTACCATCATTTTCGAAATCAAAAATAAGCGCCCCCCAGCTCCAGTCTGTAGCATCTACACCCGATAATTGACCAATTTCCTGGAAATAGCCGTATCCGTCATTAAGGTGAAGGCAATTCTGGGTTATCTGATAGTGAAAATTCTCCCTGTATTTGAGGTCTTCCAGATGATAAGGATCGAAAGCAATTGTCGTCTGCAACCGGTAGTTATCGGCAGGCAACATATCGGTTGTAAAGATATCCGGGTTACCATCATTATTTATATCAGCGATATCCCCGCCCATACTGGAAGTTGAACAATAATTAATGCGGTTTATCAACTCTTCAGAGAATTTCCCTTTACCCTTATTGATATATAAGTAATCCCTTTCCCAGAAGTCATTGGCGATATAGATATCCGGTAAATTATCATGGTTCAGGTCTGCAACTGCAATACCATTTCCAAATCCAATCTCACTACTGTAAATGCCGGCTTCTGAAGTGACATCACGAAATATACCGCCATCATTTCTCATTAACTTGTCTCCACCCGGATAGGCTTTTTCTTCCCGTACTTTTCTATAAAGCTCGATTCTGGTTGGGTCCGTAAAGTTGTTATTTAATATATAGCAATCAAGGTCTCCATCCATGTCGTAATCAAAAAAGGCTGCCTGGATGGAAAGTCCGTTATTATTAAGATTGTATTCTTTGGCTTTTTCAGAAAAGGTAAGATCTCCATTGTTGATGAATAATTCATTCTCCCGGTCTGCCGGAGCAACATCACCTGAATTGCAAACATAAATATCAAGAAGTCCGTCACCATTGACGTCTGCCATGGTCACTCCGGTACTCCAGGCTTTGGTACCTCCAACACCAGCTTTTTCAGTGATGTCTTCGAAAACAAAATTACCTTTGTTTAAATAGAGTTTGTTCTTCAGTTGATTGGCTGTAAAATAAATGTCAGGAAGGCCGTCATTGTTAATGTCCCCGATGGCCACCCCGCCACCATTATAGTAATTCCGGTAGGTAAAAATATTAAATTTTTCACCATCGATTACATTATTAACGAAATCAATTCCCGTGGTTTTCGATCCAAGCAGTGTAAAAAGCCGGGTATTATTCGCTGTGGTAAGTTTTGAATCTTTTTTTGATTCGGTTCTATTACAACTCAATAAACTGACAATGATGATCAGGAGAGCGTTAAGAAAACATCCTGGGATAAAAATCTTACCCGGTATAATCTCAAAGTCAATCTTCATTTTACATTCATTTTATAGGTCACAATTCCAAAATTATTAATTCCGGCAAAAAGATAACGATTACCCTTAATGGTCAAAACTTTTAGTGATTTAACATCACCTGTCAGGGAGAGTCCTGAAACAGATTGGGAGATATACTTGAAATTTCCTTTCCCATCCCCTTCAAATAATTGACCATAATTGGCATCTATTGCTCCAAGCAGTGCACAATTTGCACTTTGATTTCCCGCCAGGATAAAATCCAGATTACCATCCTTGTTGTAATCCAGTACTTCAATAGCGTAGACAGGAGCAAATTGCGCCTCTATGGGAAGTAAATGTTTTTCAAACTTACTTCCCATATTTTTAAAGAAGACAGTTCTTAATTCACTGGCCGATAAAACGCTTGCTGTTTTTAAATCTTCTGCTGAAAAAATATCCGTAAGCCGGGCGTTGGAGTAGGATTTGTAGTCCGGAAATTTTCTGCGCAAGCTATTAATTTGATTCAACATCTGATCGCGGGTTGCAAAAGGATACGACTGGTTTTGAATATAGTATGTCAAAATCGGATCAACCGATCCATTATTATCAAAATCCTTAAACGTTAATTCGATTGGTTCCTTGATAGAACTCTTTAGTTGAGAGTTGGTTCCAAAATTCCCGGCTATCAGGTCCATGTTGCCATCATGGTCAAAATCGGCTACTGCTATTTTATTCCAGAATCCTCCTTCCGGTACATCAAACCAGGATTTGGTTGCTTCCCTGAATTTTTTCCCCTTATCATTAAGAAAAATACGAATGGGCATAAATTCCCCCACGATGATCAAATCAGGCCAGGGGTCTTTATTAAGATCAATCCATGCCGCATCGGTAACCATACCGATGGCAGTTAAATCAGGAAGAAGGGAGGGCGCCATATTTTTAAAATGACCTGATCCATCATTAATAAGGATATAACTTTCCTGTGGCACCGGGTATTCACCCGGCATCACACGTCCTCCCACAAAGAGATCGAGATCACCATCTCCGTCGATATCTGCAGTACGTACGCAAGATTTTGAGTTGAGCATTTGCGGAAGAGCGTCTGTGTGTCTGGTGAATTTGCCCGATCCGTTGTTCATATACAACCGGTCCTGAAGGGACTTGTCATTTTTGACATAATCATGATAACCGCCGCTGACCACATACAGATCCTGATCACCATCATTATCGGCATCAAAAAATATAGCATCCGCATCCGTGCAATCAAAGTCCTCCTTGAAATTAAAACCCAATGAAGCTGTAAAAGTTCCATTGGTTGATTGAAGATAGAGTTTCCCGGGGCTCTCTTTTGTTCCCCCTGCAAAAACATCAATGAATTTATCTCCATTAACATCGGCTGCCGCCATTATAGGTCCGCATGGCGACAGCATGGTCTTCATTAAAGGCTGACGCTGAAAGTCATTCGAACCATACTCATTGTGTTCATAATTAATGGGTGATTCTATAAGTGAAAATATTTTTCCGGTTGATATGACTGCAGGAGCTTTCTGTTTCACACCATCATCCGTTATTACAATTAACTGGTTTGCCTTAATATTTTTTAAAAGGCTGACTTTTCCGCGTGGCCATTCTATTTTAATGGAATCAGCAATTTCACTATCAGCTAATCCAAAATGGAGCTTGTTGCTTACACTTGACTGATATCCATGTGTAGTGGTTTGCTCCATGTATTGTACTCCATGGCGAGTATACACATATACTTTGCTGCCCAGTCCTGAAGTGTTTTTACCGTTTCCTTTTAGTCGGATACTGATATAATTAGTGGAGGGAAGATTCGATTCACGCAACATGTTTCGATAAATCGATGCAGTTTCGTTCTGATTACTGACAACAAGATCAAGGTCTCCGTCATTATCTAGATCACCATAGGCAGCACCGTTGGAAAACCCTTTTTTTTCAAATCCCCAAGCCATGCTTTTATCAGTAAAGGTTAAGTCTTTATTATTTTTAAAAATATAATTATGCACTGGTGTAGATGGCATGGAACTTACCAGTTGAAACGTATCCGCTTTCTCCTTCGCTCTTGCTTGCTGGGCATAATAGTCCCTTTTGTACTTTAAAAAATCCCGATTGGTGTAATCCTTAAAATACCCATTCGTAATGGAGAAGTCCTTCCACCCATCATTATCATAATCTGCAAAGAGGGGCGCCCAGCTCCAGTCAGTATTTGAAATACCTGCAAGCTGACCGATCTCACTGAAAGTTCCATTGCCATTATTTAATTGAAGCATATCGCGCTGTGTCGAGTGATAAAAACCCTGCATAACCATCAATGCGTATTCCATATAGTTTTCCGGTACGTAAAGAAGTTTTTGCCGCATATTGTCTTCGGGCAACATATCTGCTGTAAAAATGTCCGGCCAGGTATCATTATTAAAATCATTGATTTCACAACCCATGGCAGATAAAGATATGTGTTGGACATATTCTGCCAGTTTATTGGTGAATGTTCCGTTGCCATTGTTTATATACAAATAATCAGGTTCGATGTAATCATTGGTAACATAGATATCAGGCCAGCCATCTTTGTTTATATCCGAAATGGAAACTCCAAGCCCATACCCCAGAGCATTGGATAATATTTCTGATCCTTCTGTCACATCAACGAAATGGTCACCATCATTTCTAAATAATTTATCCCCGGCATAGGGATCAATGATTATTCGGGCCTGATTTAATTCCATACCACGGATGACTTTCACATTCGTAGCCAATAAAAACAAATCCAGATCACCATCCAGATCATAATCGAAAAATGCGCCAACGGTCGAATAGGACGGATCGTCCAAACCATAGGCTTTGGCCTTTTCTTCGAATTTCAGATTACCTTTATTAATAAATAGTTGATTTCTTCTCTTATCAGGTTCTTCTTTGCCGGAGTAACAGACGTAAATATCCAGCAAGTTATCTCCATTAATATCCACCATAGTTACACCTGATTTCCAGCCCTCTCTCCCTCTTACACCCGCACTTTCTGTTATGTCCTTAAACTTAAAATCTCCAATGTTGAGGTACAATTTGTTGTACCCCATATTGGAAATAAAATAAATATCCTCTAATCCATCATTGTTAATATCGCCAATTGCAACACCACCACCGTTGTAAAGGTTTTCATATGTTAGCGCATTGTGTTGTTGGTTCTCTGTAATAATATTTTTAAACACGACACCTGACTTTTTTGCTGGCACTGGTTCAAAAAGTTTTAACGCCTGCCCGTTCGCGCAAACAGCAACCATTAAAAGCACTGCTGTTCGATAAGCCTTTGTGAAAAATGTGTAAAATAAATTCTTAATCAATAATCCCTTCATGACTTCACTTTGATATTTCTGCCATTAACCATAATGTATATGCAACCATCGGTGTCCAATACTCTGATATTTGCCAGTCTCCATTTCCAATAACGGGCTGATCGGCATTATCACCGCCCAGACCATTCAGTACAGCACCAGGTAAAACAGGTGTTAATGGTCGAAATGAACTACCACCAAAATGTTTAGGATGATTGTAACCTACTGTTACGATGGTTGAACTATTAAATGGATTGACTCCGATAATCCAATCAAGTTGTTTTTGTGCAAGAGCTTTTAATTTCGGATCGTTTAATATACTTGCTGCCTTGATCAAACCAACACCCGCTGAAGCTATATTGGCATTTATTCCTACCCACCAACTAAGTTCCGGCTGCATAAAATACCGATACCAATAGTTCCCAACTTTCCTGTTTCCTCCTGAATCTTGTTTAGAATAAAGACCATAAGGTATGATACCAAAACTATTTTTTTGTGACATTAATAAAAGATATTGACTTGTGTAATTAGCTATCATCTCTTTCCATGAAGAAACATCTTTATGCAAAGGAAATGTTTGAATTAAATCACATAATGATATAAACTCTAAACAGCCTTCCGAAATATTTTTATAAGGTTCCTGATCAGAAGATGAAGTATAAAAGAATCCGCCAACGCTGCCTTCCTGATTATTTGCTTGCAGTTTTTTTAACTGTGAAGCCTGTTCTATTGCAAAATTCTTATAAATATCCTGCTTCGTAGTTTTATACATTTCAATTGATGCTTGTATTGAAGCACCTATTATACCTGTATTTGTATCTTTGTTTGTTTTAGTACACCAATCAAAACATTTTATTGCGGCTTGAAGACACTTTTGCGAATAATTAACATTTTTGGATTTTGTTATTCTTGCCATAATAGCTTCTGATGTGATGAAATTATACTGTCCTATCATATCAACCGGGTCTGTCCGAATTACTCTATCGTCCTTTGATCCAAATACCAACATGTCATTTGAAGATTTTCCAGCAGATGGTTTTACAAACATAAGTTCACCCCCTTCTGCCCCAATTTCATTGTCTGTCCAACGGTTACTGTCCGAATGTTTCTTTACGTCCCCTCCGACATAATTCATTACATAACCCTGTGGTTCCTGCATTTTTAAGAAATACTGATTCCCCCACATAAGTTCGTCCAAAATTTTTTCTCTGTTTGTGTTCTTTTCATCCTGTAATTCATAGGTTTTTGAAAGGCCAATCATACCGTAGATTGTTGCGCTAAACCATTTTCTTAAATCACTTGCATCGTGCCAACCCCCGGTTACATCCTGGTGCTTGCCATTATCCATTCTTACTCCATCATCAAGATGACATGGAGATAAATATCCGGTTGTACTTGATCCGCATCGTTGAAGTGAAAAATAATTAACAATTAAATTCATAGTCGACTGATAGATTGAACCAGAAATTGCAAATGGGTAGGAACGTAACGTATCAGATTTTACATAATAATGCCCTTCCTGGGTTAGTGCGCTGAAATCCCCAACTGAATATTCACCAAAATCACCCGGATTTGGCTGAAGAATTCCTGTATAAACAGCCTTTTGAGTCTCTAAATTTATTACCTCATATTTTCCATTTATTTTTCCTTTTGTAACAAAGGTTTTTCCGGCCTGAGGCATATAACCAACCTGATTAACCAAAAGATCAACATTTAAATCTCTTGATAACCTTTGAGCTTTTAACTCCAGATTTCCCCCTTCAATCAATATTAAAAAGAGCAAGACCAACATCCTGATAGAAAAAGGGTTTAGAATACATAGAATCTTTGTAATAATTAATTTCAGATTTTTTAATTGCTTTTTCATGTCGCCGGAGAATTAATAATTAGATTAATTATAGAGTTACTAATCAGTGCCTGGAGTTTGGAGCCTGTCTACAGTGTAATTCTTCACGATAAAGGTAACAGTTTATATATTTGATCAGATGTTTTCATAATTTATACTGCAAAACTAATCCTGACATCCAATATGTCAAAGAACGTAATCGCCTATTTATCAAACACTAAAATAATTTTTGTTAATATATGTATGTTTTTAAAAAATGGCACCCTTATAAAAATTGGAAATGTTGATTTCGTAAATAATATTGTTAATAACACCTAATTTTAAAACTGATTAGGGACATTTGATAAATTTTTGTGAAATAGTAGGAATGACTATCTTACTAACAATCTACAGATTATCTGTTAAATAGTGCCTGTCTTTAAACTGGTATTTTTTTGATTTAAGAACAAGGAACATCGATTAACGATTTATGAAGTTTGGCATAATCAGCTGATTTTCTTTTTACTTCTAAAATCAAAAATCGTTAATCCTTGTTCGATATTCAAATTAGATTAAAAACATCTGACTTTATGGACAAACACTAAATAGATAAGTTGTTTAAAGAATATCTGATGGATTTTGAAGAAAATCACTTTTCATATCCGGCGTTTTTTTT
>JBGOZX010000080.1:0-19203 GCA_041480425.1 Bacteroidia bacterium | reverse complement strand
TTTATCCCGATAGAGACCAAAAATACTGACCTTATATTCAGGGTTAGCGGCAGGGACGGAAGGTTGTACCAGGCATATCTTGGCACCAGGCTCACCAATATTAATAATCTGAAACAGATGAGGGATTCAGGTCATCTGGCTTATGCAACTTTCGGTACTGATAACCTTTTTGAACCAGCAATCCGCATGACTCACAATGACGGCAATCCATCTCTGGAATTAAAGTACGTCAGTCATAATGTCGAAAAACCTGATGCCAACGTAACAATTACACGTATTCTCCTTAAAGACACTGAATATCCTGTTGAGGTAACACTAAATATTAAATCTTTTTCGATAGAAGATGTTATTGAACAATGGATTGAAATTGTACAGAAGGAAGCAAAACCGGTGACAATTTTTAACTATGCTTCATCAATGCTTCATTTTGATGCCAACAAATACTGGCTCACCCAATTCCATGGCGACTGGGCCGAAGAGATGAAAATGCAGGAGAGTGAATTGACAAGTGGTATTAAAATCATTGACACTAAGCTTGGTACACGGGCACATATGTACCAGACACCTGTATTCTTTCTCTCTCTGAATGAGAAATCAGACGAAAACAGTGGGGAACTCATTGCAGGAACCCTTGGTTGGTCGGGAAATTTTCAGTTCCTGTTTGAAGTTGATGAAAAAAATTCTTTGCGGGTCATATCGGGAATTAATCCATTTGCTTCGGAATATTCAATTCAACCTGGGAAACCTTTTAAAACCCCCTCATTTATCTTTACCTATTCAAACCAGGGTAAAGGCCTTGCAAGCCGTAACCTTCACCATTGGGCCAAAAACTATGGAATTATGGATGGAAATAAGACACGTCTTACACTCCTGAATAACTGGGAAACAACTTATTTTAATTTTGATGAGCCGAAACTGATAGGGTTGCTTGATGATACAAAGAAAATGGGGCTTGATCTGTTTCTTCTCGATGATGGCTGGTTTGCTAACAAATATCCAAGAAACGATGACCGTGCCGGCCTTGGTGACTGGCAGGAGAATAAAGCAAAATTACCAGATGGTTTGGGATATCTTGTAAAAGAAGCAGATAAGAGAGGTGTCAAATTCGGCATCTGGATCGAACCTGAAATGGTAAATCCCAAAAGTGAACTTTATGAAAACCATCCTGACTGGATCCTGAAGCTTCCTAACAGGTCTGAGAATTATTATCGGAATCAATTAGTTCTCGATCTAACAAATCCAAAAGTCCAGGAGTTTGTTTATAACACTGTGGATGGGATGCTTACAAATAATCCGGGGATTGCATTTATTAAGTGGGATTGTAACAGGATGATGACCAACACCTATTCGGTCTATTTAAAAGATAAACAATCCCATCTCTATATTGATTATGTGAACAGTCTCTATAATATCCTTGAAAACTTACGTAAAAAGTACCCCCATCTCCCGATAATGTTATGTTCCGGGGGAGGAGGACGAGTCGACTATGGTGCTCTCCGCTATTTCACCGAATTCTGGGCAAGCGATAATACTGATCCGCTGGAAAGGATTTATATACAATGGGGGTATTCATATTTCTTCCCGTCAATTTCTGTCTGTAATCATATAACCTCATGGGGTAAACAGTCGCTCAAATTCAAGACTGATGTAGCCATGATGGGTAAAATGGGTTACGACATTCAGGTGAATGAACTTACTGAAAAAGAGTTGAAATTCTGCCAGGATGCAATTGTTAATTATAAAAGGCTAAGCGATGTTATATGGCACGGAGATCTTTACAGAATTGTTTCTCCATATGAGGAAAACAGGGCGGTTCTGATGTATGTTAATAGCGCAAAAAACAAAGCTGTTCTCTTTGCTTATACTCTCAATTCCAGGTACGGTGAAACATTTAACCGAGTCATTTTACAGGGGCTTGATCCTTCCAAAACATATAAGATCCAGAAAATTAATGTAATGCCTGATGCGAGACGTCCTAATATGGAAAGTGGAAGGAGTTATACCGGCGATTATCTTATGAAGGTTGGATTGAGTGTTGGTTCTGGTTCACCTCTGATAAGTTTGGTATATGAGATATCAGAATAATTATTTCCCATCCCATCCGGCCAGTCTTGCCCATAACCACCAGGCTGCATATGCTTTCTGGTTTGCATTTACCGGCTGACTATGTGCCGCAGTACAGTTGTACCAGTCAGTTCCCTGAGTATGTGCGTTCTGCCACTCTATTGCCCAGTTACCATCGAGACTGCCATCCCCATTGGTATCATAAGCACAGCCATCGTTTGGTTTTTTGTCTCCGAAATAGACACCATCGGGATTATAACATTCGATATCGGCAAAATCATAAAGTATTTTGTTATTGTCTTTACAGTATTTTCTCATCTGCTCATTCCTGAGATGAAGATTTCCTGATAATCCGCTACCGTCGAGATGTCCGGTCATATAAACAAATTTCACATCAGGGTAATTGTTTTCCAGTACTTCCATCAGGTCGAGATATGTTACTATATCAGCTTCAGTTGCAGTTGAAACCTGTCCGCACCACGCCCAGATAATAACATTCACATCAGGGTTTGCAGCTAGATAGGTCCTTGTTCTGTCGGCCCAGGAAGTTCTGTCGGGATTACCAAGGTCACCGGTAATTGCGTAATCGTGCAGATCGAGAGCATCCCCAGTACCACCATTATTCCATTCATATGATGTCCCTTTGAAAGAAACCAGTCCTGACATACCATCCGTAAGCTGACTGCCGTGTGAAGTATGACTGTAAGCTATATGCAGATTTTGTTTTGCTGCTGTAATCCATTCAGAAGGAATTGAAGTCAGTTTGGTCGTTTGATGATCAATGATCATGCCATTTGTATTGGACGGATTCATGTTATTATCTTTGCTACATCCTGATATTAAGCTTATAGCAAACATGGAGAAAATAATTTTTATATATCTCATATTTCAAAAGGTATTTATTTAAATAAATTAAGCTCATACTTATTGAAGTTCATCCATCATTTAGTTTAACGAAGAATAGATCATAATGTTGCATTATTAATATATGTCCGATTTATTCCTTATCTCAACAGGTTGATATACAGTCAGATCTGCCTGTTCTACAACAGGCTCGGATGCAGTCTCAATAGCTGAAACCACTTCAGGTATCAGACCCATTTTAATATAAACAGGATGTACAATCTGTTTCAGGTCAGGAAGTTTTCTATAGAAAAAGAATGCACCAATGATACAACTTAAACCACCCGCAAGGATGGTATTGGGAGTTCCGATAATTTTTGCGAGACTACCCGCAAGCAGACTGCCAAAAGGTGCAGTACCCATAATTGCCATTGTGTAAAAACTCATCACCCTGCCACGCTTATCGTCCTCTGTTATTGTCTGGAGGATTGTATTACTGGCAGCCGCCTGCAGCATCATTCCGAGACCTATAAAAACCATCAGAACCAGAGCAAGGAGAAAGAATCTCGAGAATGACAGAGCTATCAGTCCGGCTCCAAAAAGGGTTGCTGCAGCAGGAATTAATCGTCCAAGCTTAAGAACGGTTTCCCTTGAAGCCAGGTAGATAGCTCCCATTAATGCTCCGAAACCGGCCGCACCCATCAGAAAGCCGTAAGTATGAGACCCTCCATGTAAGATTTCTTTTGCAAAAACCGGCATAAGTACTGAATATGACATGCCCATAAGACTGACAAGAGCCAGCAAAAGCAAGAGATGTTTTATAGGTGCAAAACCAAAAGTATATCTGAGACCTTCATTAAGATCTTTTAAGATATGAGTCTCTTTTTTCCTGGTTTCTTTGTGCTGTAATTTCATCATTAGTAGTGAGATAATTATAAACACATAACTCAAGGCATTTATGAGAAAGCAGATACCTTCGCCTGTCGTGGCAAGCATAACGCCGGCAATTGAAGGACCAATCAGTCTGGCTCCGTTAAACATTAATGAATTAAGGGCTATGGCATTCCCAAGGTGCTCTTTTTTCTCAACCATATCAATCACAAAGGAGTGCCGTGCAGGGACATCAAAGGCGTTTATACAACCGAGAGCAATACTTAAAACAACAATATGCCAGATCTGAATTATCCCTGCAAGGGAAAGTATTGCCAGTATTAAGGCCTGAAGCAATGAAACAATCTGAGTGATCAACAGAACCTTGTACCTGCTCCACTGGTCTGTAAGAACACCGGCAACCGGGGCGAGCAAAAAAGTCGGTATCTGTCCGGCAAAACCAACTACTCCCAGAAGAAAAGCAGAGCCTGTCATGTGGTAAACAAGCCAGGGCATTGCAATACGCTGCATCCAGGTACCGATAAGGGAAATGCTCTGACCACTGAAAAACAGGCGATAATTCCTGTATTGAAGTGAACGGAATATTATTTTGAATCTATCCCTGTTATTACCGGATCCAACCTTGTTCATCAGTTTTTTCCCTAAAAATAAACTCTTTTTTGAATTTAAAACAAGGATCAAAGGAGATAAATAGTCAGAATTCTTTCCGGGATTCTGACTATCCTGGTATTTATTTCAAAATGATAAAAAATTAAAAAACGTTTTATTTTATGACAGGAGCTATATCCATTACATAAAATGAATCTGGTTTTGGGGTCCGTCTGGGTCTCGGATTTTCAGTAGTTACAGCAGGAGCCGGATTGAATTCTGCTGTAGGCAGATAGAGATGATGAGTCTTGGTATCAACTGCTAAAGTTCTGGCACCTGACATAGTTGTAACATTTTCAAGAACTTTGAAACTATCCTTATTTAATTCCTGAACAACAGTCATAGTCCCATCACCGTTTGAACTGTAAGCTCTTTTCATTCCCGGATCAAACTTTACTCCGTCACAACCATCTCCTATCGGTAAAGATGCGACGACATGACCATCAAGTGCATCAACAACAACCATTAGCTTATTGCTGCATACTGAGAACAGACGATGAGTTTCATTATCAAGTGCCAATCCGCTTGGTTCTTCCCCGGGGGCAATGGACCAAGATTTTTCCACTTTCATTGTGGTTGCATTTATAACTGAAATCAGGCTTTTGTCCTCGATATTTACATAAACTGTTCCCTTTCCGTCAGAAACCGGAAACTCAGGCTTGCCTTTCAGTGGAATTGTAGAAACTACTTCATTTGTTCTGGAATCAATAACAGTAGCATTTGACGAGCCTCCGTTGAAGACAAATACTTTTTGTGAATAAGGGTCATACATTATAGCATCAGGATTCTGTCCTGTGATCTTTACATCAGCAATTAATTCAAGTGTTTTGAAATTGATAACCTTAACTGAGGCATTCCGCCCCACGCTTATAAAAGCTTTATCCTGGTCCTGCACCAGAGCTATACCATGTACACCAGGTGTATCATTAATAGTTCCGGCCAATTGTCCGGTTTTCAGATCAACAACCTGCACGACGGTAGAGTGAGAAACAAATAACCTGTTACCGGACTCATCCACACTAAGATAATCCCAACCACCATTGCCGGGCAGGTTAATTTTATTTACAACTCTATATTCCGAATTTGCATTTTGGGCATGAACAATTACACCTAAAAAAAGTGCAAAAAAGCAACTCAAATTAACCATTGACCTTTTCATTTTTGCTTTTATTAATTTTCAAACAAGATTAACGTACAAACTTAGTGTCAAAACCGGGAATTTGTTCTTTTATAATTCCATTCCCAATCTTTTCTTTCAGGGAAAAGAGAATAAAGAATAGTTACAGGTATCCAAGAACAGTCAAAAGAAATATGATGATAATTGTAAAAGCTGAAATGCCAATCGGGAACCAAACCGGTGCAATCCATGGTTTGGGAATCAGGAAAAGAACATCAATAGTTGTAAGTTTTGGGGGCCATTTGATAAGAATATAAAGGGAGGCATAGTAAAAGAGATCCCAGAAGGCAAAGGTCCAGAGAAAGAAAACTCCTTTTTCCAGCCATGAATCACCAACGAGGAAAGCGATGACAACAAGCATAATAATTGTGGCAGCCTCTCTGGTCATTTCGATATATAAATATCTTTTAGGGAATTTCTCAATGGATTCTTTATTTGATTCTGAATCAAGCATTCCCAGGGCTTTCCTCAGATATACAACTACAACACCCTCGAAATGGGCCATGGCAATGCCAAATATGGCAAGAAGCATTAGTTTAATCATCATGATATATCCTCCTATACTTATAATTTAAAAATATCAATTTCTGAGCATCATATTTAATGACTCGCTTAAAAATAGACAAAAAATTTATTACTTTGTTTTTGAAGGCTAAGGATGGAAGATGTTCTTTACTGCAGGTTTTTGAGGATAATTTACTCTGTTCTCTACCTTCGTAAATAAAAACAGACAATCCTACAGAGAGAAAAACATTCTGGCAGCAAGATAACCAAAGTATAAACCAAAAAAGCAAAGCACAACACCCAGACTTTTGATGAAGGCAGATATAACCTTAATATTGATGCGTTGTCGGAATCGGACAATCAGGAATGCCATTAGATAGAACCAGATTATACTCCCAATAGAAAGGAAGAATGCATAGAAAATACTGATTACCAAATGAAAATATGCCGGGTATGTGGTTTGGTCTTGCTGATGATCTTTACTTTGGCGTATCTGAATATTCTCAAATTGTTTTATTGATAAACCTTGTGAGTTTTCTATTTTTCTACCTTCAATATTATTTATTTCTTTTACATTCTGGTCCATTTTAATTGCCAACCCACCGGTATGTAAGCCCAGAGATGCTATTAAAGAAATCACGAAAAAGGATGATGTAAGCACTCCAATAAATAAAGTTGGATTAAGGAAGTTAATCATACACCCGGTATAAAAGCCCCCTCTTTCCTTCTTTTTAATCTTTTCAGTGAGATGGCTTTTATCTTCGAGATGTTCAATATCGATTTTTGTCCTGAAAATCTTGTTTCCCAGGAAGAAAAATATTATTGAACCAGCTGAAAATATATATGGGATGGCTGGTTTGTACAATGAATAAAGTTTGGTCAAACCGAATACTGCAATGAACACGTAAGTAAAATCGGCAAAAGAAGCACCTATGCTCACGGAGTTACAGTAACGCAACCTTCCCTTGAGTGCATTTGAAGTAACCAGGATACTGATAGGACCTGCAATTGGCATCGAGAAGATGAATCCAGCCAACAAACCGGCAATCGATATGGTAATAAAACTTTCTATCATGAAACGTTATTCAACCTAAAAAAACAAAGCCAGCATTTTAAGTTATATTTACTAATCCTAAAATACAAAAAAGTTATGAATTCAAGAGAGCGGGTATTAAAAGCATTTAAAAAAATGGAAGGTGTCCCTGACAGAGTACCCATTCAGTTTGATTTGTGCAGGCAGCATACGGAATCATTTGGGAGGAAACTAGGAATAGAGCCTGATTATGCACTCTCCTATTATGAAGATCTGACATACAGGATATCCGCGAACGAGATCAGGACCGCGATGGGAAGTGATGTGGTTGTTGTAGGAGGCACGGTACCTTTTGGGTACATCTCTGAAATTGTCCGCGATAATATTACCAGAAACGAGTTTGGTATGCACATGAAACCCACCTCTCTCTATGTGGAAGTTGTGCAATGTCCGCTTGAAAATGCTATGACCATCAGCGATATTGAGAACTACTCATTCCCTGATCCTTATGCTAAGGGAAGATTTGAGAAAGCTCAAAGAGATATAGAGAGATATGGTAATATGTATTTTGTTATCGGAGATGTGGAGATTTCGCTATTTGAGTTAGCCTGGCATTTAACCGGACTGGAAAAGTATATGGTTGGGATGCTTTGCGATGAACCATGGCTGAACTTACTGAATGATCGTGTTGAGGAATGGAGCACAGGTCTGGCTCTTCAACTGGTAAAAGCCGGGGTGGATGCCATCTGGCTCGGCGAAGATTTAGGCAGCCAGACCTCAACACTCATTTCGCCCGAAGACTGGAGAACCAGGTTTAAACCACGCCACAAGAAGATGATAGAACGATTACGGAGAGAAAATCCCGATATTATCGTGATCATGCATTCCGACGGAGCCGTTGCTCCATTGATTGATGATTTTATTGAAATCGGAGTTGATGTATATAATCCTGTGCAACCTGATGTGTACGGTTCGGATCCGCAGGAACTTAAGGACAAGTATGGTGAAAGAATATGTTTTTTTGGTGGAATTGATCAACAGTCTCTATTGCCATCGGGCGATATCAAAATGATTCGTGCCGAAATAAAAGAGAGGATCAGAATTCTTGGAAAAAACAGGGGTTATCTTCTCGCCCCGGCTCACATTCTTCAACCTGACGTTTCCATTGATACAATAGAAGCGATGGTACAGGCTTCAATAGAATATGGACGTTACTAATGGAGTTGAAAGTACTTTCTCTTAAAGAATAGTGCAACATTAACAAGCATTATCAATACAGGTACTTCAACAAGTGGTCCGATTACAGTAGCAAAAGCGACCTGTGAATTTATTCCAAATACCGCGACAGCGACCGCAATAGCCAGTTCAAAATCATTACTGCCCGCAGTAAAGGCCATAGTAGCTGATCGTTCATAACCCTGCCCCATCCATTTTGCAATAAAAAATGTAGAAAAAAACATTACGGCAAAATAAATTGTATATGGAATTGCAACTCTGATAACATCTAAAGGCAATTCAATTATTTTTTCTCCCTTTAGTGAGAACATTACAAAAATTGTGAACAAAAGGGCAAGAGGGGTTAACCATGATACTTTTGGAATAAACTTGCCATAATACCATCCACTGCCAACTACCTTACGAAGTATAGTATTGGTTATAAGACCGGCCAGAAAAGGAATTCCCAGATAGATTAAAACAGTAATAGCAATCTCGGAAATTGATACATATACAATTTCTCCTCTCAATCCGAACAAAGGAGGAAGAAGTGTAATAAAAATATAGGCATAAACAGAATAAAGAAATACCTGGAATAAGGCATTAAAAGCAACTAACCCGGCAGCCAGCTCGGTGTCTCCTTTTGCAAGATCATTCCAGACAAGTACCATAGCAATACAACGTGCCAGACCTACAAGAATAACCCCAACCATAAGGCCCGGATGATTATGCAGAAAAATTATTGCCAGGAAAAACATTACAAATGGCCCGACAATCCAGTTCTGGGTAAGCGATAAACCAAGCAGTTTAAGGTTCTTAAAAACTAAAGGCAGCTTTTCATATTTCACTTTTGCGAGAGGAGGATACATCATAAGAATTAGACCTATGGCAATGGGTATGTTAGTAGTTCCGGAACTTAAAGAATTCCAAAAACCAGAAATACCGGGAAAGAAATACCCTATTATAACACCAGCGAACATTACAAGGAATATCCAAAGAGTCAGATAACGATCAAAAAAGGATAATTTTTTCATACGTTATATTTTGTTTAACAACATTTTGTTTTTTCACCGGAACAATCGCAAACAGGCCCGGAATTGTTAAGCAGCCCCTGAAGAATACCAGCTGCACAACCAACACCTGAATTGACCGTTATTGCATGTACAGGGCAGTTAAGTTCACACGCACCACATTCCATACAATAATCCCTTCTGACGATATGAGCTTTTTTCCCGGAAAGCTCAAAAACATCATGAGGACACACTTTTAAACACATTCCACACCCGTTGCATGTCTCTTCATACAACTTAAGTGTCACAACATCAGGCAGATATACCAGTTCTTTCATCATAATATAATTGATTTTAATGGTATGATGAACCCCGAAGGGCTCGCCGACTTCGTCGGACGTAGCCGACTATGTCGGCCGAAGTCCGAAGGCAAACTCGCATGTTTAGGATTATATTACTTAAAAGTTTATGTTTGTAAAACATGCTCGGTTCATGATTTAAATTTAAATTAAATTCCCAATAACCTGTAAAATAATACCAGCGATGGCAGACCCTATTTGAAGGGGAAGTGAAATCTTCATCTCTTTTTTGACACCCGATAAAGAAGTATATGTTGATGAACCGGTAAAATTCATTGCCAGAAAGGAGGAAATAGTTGTCACAATGAGAAACCACGATATTATCTCAAAGATATTCTTGCCTGTTAGGTTTAAACATAAAAGGATCAGAAAAATAAGTGATCCTGTGTAAAAACCCTTTAATGAGAAAGGTCGTGCTGGAATATACGGAAGAGACATCGGTGTAATTACGATACCGGATAGATATGCAAGAAATACGTTTAATATTGCAGGGCCACCTTCACCTGAAAAATCTTTGTATGAGATTCCATTCCTGTTCAGACCGGAAATTAAAAAGAGGACTACCATTGCCCCCAGAAGGTAAAATTTACCATACATAAAATCATTGGGAATAAGTTTTATCCGGTCTTTAAACCCAAAGGTGACTCTCCGCATTTCCCTGTCAGCCCTGTAACCGTCACTGATAAATCTTTTTATGTCGGATGCACGAACCGGACCGTAATGAACATTAAAGCCTGTCTCCTCCTTAACCTTATGTGCAGCGACTCCTGTTGCACCCAATTGCGGAAGGATTATCCGTTTATGGCTTACAATTTTATCAAGAGAAACCAGTCTTATTTTGTTAACAAGTTCTTTAGTGCTGAAAGTCCCTTTCCCGGAAGCGCACCAGACGTTTACCCCTTTAGTATCTAAAACCAATATCCAACCGTTCTGTCCGGAGAGGTTTTTGCGAAGAGTATCGAATGAATGTTTGTAGTTTGCCGTGACAAAAACATCGGATGTTGAACCGGGAGAACCAACTGCAAATAATCCGGGGTTGACCCTGTAATTATTACGGTTGATTCCCCAGCGTACCATAATTGCACCAAGAAAATCTGCAAAATTAAGCTCAGTGGATACCTGAGGAACAGAAGTATCAGAAACTGGAATCCTACCGGTCAAAAAAGATTCTTTCATATCAAACTAAAAAATCTATATAAAACTTATGTAACCCGGTTCTTATTTCATCCCTTATCCTCCGGAACTCATTCATAACCTGTTCTTCTGTACCTGTGAAAAGTGAAGGATCTTCAAATCCCATATGAAGTTGTTTCTTAACCCTTCCAATAAAAACGGGACATGTCTCTTTTGCATTATCACACACAGTTATCACATAATCCCATTGATCATTCAGAAATTCATCCACTGACTTTGGTGAATTTTTGCTGATGTCAATTCCGACTTCAGACATTACTTCAATTGCTCGTGGATTAACTTTTGTGGCCGGAAATGTTCCTGCAGAATGCACCTCAATCTTACTGTCGAATGACTGCAAAAACCCCTGAGCTATCTGGCTCCGGCAACTGTTACCTGTACACAATATCAATATATTCATAACTTATATAATATGAAAATAAGTTCTCATTTACAATCAAAGTTTACAGGAATATTAATTTCATTCATAAATGTCTCTGACATTTTTTTTAATTCCTTTATTTTCTCAAGATTTAAACAATAACAAGTTTTTATCCCCTCGGTTGTACCTGTAATCAGACCGGCATCTTTTAGTTCTTTAAGGTGCTGGTTTACAGTCGTCCTGCCAAGAGGTATTTCATCGGCCAGATCACCAGTAATGCAGGTCTTTGTTTCAGCCAGATATTTCAAAATAGCTAAACGGGCTGGATGGGCCAGCGCTTTAAACAATTCGGCGCAGACCTGTAGATCTGAACTAAATAGCTCTATTTTTGAGTATGCCATGATTGACAGCTTTTTATGACGCAAATATACGTTATATTTTAACATGACGTATAATTACGTTATTTTATTTCAAAAAAATATTTAGTTATTTTCACCTTCTGTATTGGGTCTCGCATGGGCAGGGAACCGATTTTATTTTCCTGTACTTATAATTAGTGGCACAACTGACCCCAATCAGTAAAAACAAAAGTAACAAAATGAATAACTTTAAAATATTCACACTGCCACTTATAAAGTTGCGCTTTAGCGGTAATGAGTTTTTGATTGTATCTGGTTTCTCAATCATTCTTCAAAATTAATCAAATAAATAAAATTATATTGAGTATCGGTAATAATCAACAATCCAGCTCAGGTCGCCTGAAAATCAATGAATTTGTATTTAAGATTCCAGACAGTCATTAAAAATAATTATCATAAGAGTTGTCATTTACAATTCATTTCGTTATTTTGCGAAACTAAAAACAATAATTAATATTTTATAAGATTTACCATGTCAGACAAAATTGAATTCACACCCGATGTTCTGAGGATAGCTAAAGTAGCCAAAGCATTAAGTCATCCGGTAAGAGTCCATATTGTAAAAAAGTTATCAATAATGAATGCCTGTTGTTATAGTGGTGACCTGGTTGAAGAACTTCCCATCGGACGATCAACGTTATCTCAACACCTTAAAGAATTGAAATACGCAGGATTGATACAGGGCGAAATCAACCCTCCTTATATTAAATATTGTATAAACAGAGAAAACTGGGAAGAGGCCAGAATTTTACTAACCGATTTTTTTAATGAAAAACAAATATCAATCACCCTGAAAGACAGAAAATCCAAATCCGGAATAAATGTATAAACCACGCAATTTTCAAATTTTCAAATTGTCTCATTTTCAAATTAAAATACTATGAATATAAAAATTCTCGGGCCGGGCTGCCCCAAATGCAAAACACTGGAAAAAGTGACACGCGAGGCGGTTGCAGAAGCAGGTATTGATGCCTCAATCGAAAAGGTTGAAGACATCGTTAAAATAATGGAGTACCATGTAATGCATACACCAGTTCTTGTCATTAACGAGAAAGTAGTACTCAGCGGACAAGTACCAACTGTCAAACAGGTAAAAGAAATCCTTATCAAAAATCAATAATTAAAACATTATGAAAACATACAGATTAATTATCACACTTTTATTGATAGCTCCATTTATTGCATGCACAGCACAGCCATCTAAAAAGGAGGTTAAAACTTCTGCTAACAACTTTGATAAAATTGAAGCCTACTATTTTCACTTTACTGCACGATGTGTAACATGCAGAACAATTGAGGCTAAAGCAAAAGAGAGCCTTGAAACACTTTATCCTGATTTAATGAATGATGGAAAAGTAACTTTCCAATCTGTTAATCTTGATGATGCTTCCAGTAAAACATTAGCAGAGCGGTTGCAGGTATCAGGGCAGACCCTGATGATTGTTAAAGGAACCAAAAAGATTATTCTTACAAACGAAGGTTTCCTTTATGCAGTCAGCCAGCCTGAAAAGTTTAAAGCGATTATCAAAGAAAAAGTTGATGGTCTGTTATAGATCATAAACAATGGAGTTTCTGACCAACCTTCTTGAGAACAGCACAATGCCGTGGCTTTCGGCATTGGTGCTGGGTTTAATGACTGCCATAAGCCCTTGCCCGCTGGCAACAAATATTACTGCCGTAGGATTTATAAGCCGGGATATCGAAAACCGTAACCGTGTTTTTATTAATGGATTACTTTATACACTTGGCAGGGCTATAACCTATACAGTTATAGCATTAGTAATCTTTCTTGGAGCCGATCAGTTGAAATTTTCAGGATTTTTCCAGCGTTATGGAGAAAAAATCGTTGGCCCTCTGCTGATCATAATCGGTTTATTCATGCTCGATATAATCAAAATAAAGTTTCCGGGATTTAACGGATTGACATCCCGGATACAGAATAAAAAGAAATGGGGATACCTTGATGCTGTTTTACTCGGATTGGTATTTGCGCTCGCTTTTTGTCCTTACAGTGGAGTGCTCTATTTCGGAATGCTTGTCCCGATGACAATTACCAGTGCATCTGGTCTTTACCTGCCTGTTGTGTTTGCATTAGCAACAGGTATCCCGGTAATTATTTTTGCATGGGTGCTTGCTTATACAGTCTCAGGGATCGGAAGTATATACAATAAAATAAAAACCTTCGAACTATGGTTCCGGAAAATAATCGCGGTGCTCTTTATCGTAGTTGGTATTTACTATATAATCAGGGTTTATCTATAATTTTTTTATAAAAATATTTCGTAAAACTACGAAATAACTCATTTTCAAATTACCTATATGGAACTCAAAAAAGAATTTAAAATACTAGGATGGATAGTTGTTGTTTTCGCATTCGTCTTCTTTCTTCCCATTGAAAGCGTCCGTTTCAATTCCGCAATTGCAGCTACACTTGATCTTGTTAAATGGTATGCACGTGAGCATGTTGTGTTATGCCTTCTGCCGGCTTTTTTCATTGCCGGGGTAATATCAGTATTCGTCAGCCAGGGATCGGTGCTCCGGTATTTCGGCGCCAATGCAAAAAAATGGCTTGCATATACAGTTGCTGCTGTTTCAGGAACCATATTAGCAGTTTGTTCCTGCACAATACTGCCACTCTTTTCAAGCATTCATAAACGCGGAGCAGGCTTAGGTCCGGCTATAGCATTTTTATACTCAGGACCAGCCATCAATATTCTTGCAATCATTCTCACTGCCCGAATTCTTGGCTTTGAGATGGGTGTTGCGCGAACTGTCGGGGCTGTTTCTTTCAGCGTAATTATTGGTTTGATAATGGCATTTATTTACCGAAAAGAAGAAAAAGTAAAGAAAGAAGAGCAGATGAATATCGCTGCTCCTCCTGAAAAACGCCCAATGTGGCAAACATCTCTGCATTTTTTTACACTTGTTCTGATTCTTGTCTTTGCCAACTGGGGCAAACCAGCTGAAGGCGATACATCAAGTACCTGGTACCACATTTGGGCTAATAAATGGTATATCACCGGGTTCTTTAGTTTGATTCTGGGATACTCATTGATTAAAATATTAAAAATTAAGTGGCAATGGGTTCTGGGAGCAGCCATAGTGACAGCCGCTTCTGCAATACTGGCTTCAAATTTCATTGATAATGATAAACTCAGCCACCTTGTACCAATGCTGGTCGGTATAATTTCATTAAGTGTCATCACTCTCATTGACAAGAATGATTCTGAGAACCGCGAGTGGACATTAGCCACGTGGGATTTTGCAAAACAGATTTTGCCATTGCTCGCCATTGGTGTTGTTATGGCAGGATTTCTTTTAGGTTCGACACATGATGGAAAAACAATTGCCGGAGTAATCCCAAATGAATGGATCTCATCCCTTGTTGGTGGAAATTCTGTTTTTTCCAATTTGTTTGCATCGGTTGTTGGTGCTTTTATGTATTTCGCCACACTCACAGAGGTCCCTATTGTCCAGGGACTACTGGCAGCAGGTATGGGGAAAGGACCTGCTCTTGCCCTGTTACTTGCAGGACCCTCACTTTCATTACCCAGTATGCTTGTAATACGGGGTGTTATAGGAACACAAAAAACAGTTGTCTATGTTATTCTTGTTGTTGTTATGGCTACAATTACAGGACTGATGTACGGTTCAATTTTTTAAGCTTTAATACCAGGAATCATGAAACAGTTCAAACATCTGGATGCGAAAACCATCGAATTAGCAGGTATTGCAGCTTCAATAGCAGGTGGGTGCCGACCTTGTCTCGATTATCATTTTAAAAAGGCAATTGAGATTGGTTGTACCATCGAACAGGCGAGAGAGGCAATAGAATTAGGAAAGATGATCAAACAAAGGCCAATAAAAGATATCTACGAACAGGCCGATAAATTAATTGAAAAATTTCAAGATTGAGAATCTGGCACCATGACCAACAAACTTAACTGTACATGTAAGCTTGAAGAAACAATGGCAAAAACAAACTGGAAATAAATTTTTGAGGTCAACATCTCTGCATAATATATTCTTATTACAGGGATGTCCTTTCACTTTAAATTGAACATAATATGGAAAACTCACAGAAAATTCAAATCGTAAGTTGCAGTGGCGCTTCTAATACCGGAAAATATACCGATGATGTTGCACGTTTACTTTCAGCAACGGGACATGCAAATATGATTTGCCTGGCTAAAGTAGCTATTGGGGACCAACCACTTATCAAAAGCATACTGGAGAAGAACACAAATATTGTTGTATTGGATGGTTGTCCCTTCAATTGTGCCGAGAAAATACTTGGTAATGAAGGGATTACAAATATAATACATCTCAATACTACCGACTTTGGTATTGTAAAAGGCAAAACCCCGGTCACTGTAGAAAAAGTAAATGAATTTGTCGAACACATAAAAAACATTGCATGATGGAAAAAATCAGAAAAACTGTAGCGCTTTTTTTAACCTTTACAGCTATAATTTTTAGTAATAGCTGTTCAGGCCAGGCAACAACCCCGGGAAACAAAACCAGTACCGGATCTGAAAAGACGACTTACAAAGTAACCTTCATTGAGTTGGGTTCCGTCCGTTGCATTCCATGTCAACAAATGCAGCCGATAATGAAGTCGATAGGGCAGAAATATGGCAAGCAGGTAAAGGTTGTTTTCCACGATGTATGGACAGAAGCAGGGGCACCTTATGCTAAACAGTACGGTATTGAGGCAATTCCGACACAGGTATTTCTTGATAAAGACGGAAAAGAGTATTTCAGGCATGTGGGATTTTTCCCGGAAGAAGAGCTGATTAAAGTGCTTAATCAAAAGGGAGTTAAATAACCTCTTTAAATTCTTTAAAAGTGAAGCTGTTATCAGTCATCACTGCATTATTTCTGTTTTTTTCATTAATTGCCGATAGGCAAAAGACATGGAAGGGAATTAAAAAAGGTTTGACCATGTTCTTGAAACTGCTTCCAGTGCTCCTCCTGATGCTTGCACTGGTCAGTATTGTTCGTTTTCTAATCCCTAACGATACACTGGTTAAGTATATGGGGGAAGGTTCAGGTGTTAAAGGCTGGATCACGGCAGCAGCGCTGGGTTCAGTTGCCCTGATACCTGGTTTTATAGCTTATCCCCTTTGTGGAATACTTATAAAAAGTGGTGTGGCATATTCAGTTATTGCTGTCTTCATTACAACTTTAATGATGACAGGTTTTATAACCCTTCCCGTTGAAGCTAAGTTTTTCGGGTGGAGAACAAGTATTATCAGAAATCTTTTCAGCCTGGCTGCAGCATTATTTATCGGAATACTAATGTCTTTCTTCCTGTGAAAGAATTAAAGAAATATATCTTCCCGCTGGTTTTCCTGGGTTTTATCGGCCTCTCCTGGGCGTTTGATTTCTCATCAGGGAAACAGATCGGACTTAATTTCTGGATGTTCTTTAAAGAAATGATCCTGTTCCTGCCCGTAATGTTCGTTCTTATCGGACTTTTTGATGTATGGGTTCCACGCGAAAAAATTGAAAAACATATTGGCAAGGAGTCATGCTGGAAAGGAACAGCGCTTGTCATCCTGCTTGCGACACTCCAGGCAGGACCACTTTATGGCGCTTTCCCCTTTGCTTATATCCTGTGGAAAAAAGGATGCAGCATACGAAATATCTTTATCTATCTAGGCGCCTTTTCAACAATCAAAATCCCAATGATAACATTTGAAATAGGTTTCCTTGGATTCAAATTCTCTCTTCTTCGTACCCTTATTACTTTGCCGGTTTTCATTATTCTCGGTTACATAATGGAGTGGTATTTGAAGGATAAAAGTTTTGAAGTGAAACAACCATGAAAGAGAAAAAATATGAAAAAATTTAATCTGCTGCAGATTCTTTCTACAATGGAGAAAAAAACATTGAACAAAGAAGTTTTTTGCACTTCCGATCACCTGAAAGCACAGGTCACGTATCTGAAAGCAGGCAACAGCATACCTCCCTGTAAAATGGAGAATGATGTCTTGTTTTATATCTTATCAGGTGAAGGCACAATCACTGTTGATAATGAAAATAATAAGATCGCACCGGGAGATTGTGTTGTTGTTCCACACCAGGCTGATTCGAGAAGTATCCATGCGGAGACAGATCTAGAAATCCTGGCTGTCCAAGGAATGAAATAAAAAGACCCATAATTAACAAGTGCCATTATAAAATTATCTGATAACTAAGGCTTTATCTTCTCAAACAAACCAATCAGTTTGGTTTTGTAGATCTCAGCTATCTGCGATTCGTGCTCACCGATAGGTTTAACAGGAATTAAATCCATCACCTCCGGAGCAGTCAATCCCGATTTGTACATCAGATTTAACGAAGCATTAATGGTTTCATGGATTGAGTTTTTGCACTCTTTTTCATTCAGTCCGATCTTTTGTCCGATCTCAGCCAGCTCTTTCCACTGGAACCAGAAGTAAGTCGGTAGCATTGCCGACATGATAGCATAGCTTTCAAGTTTTTCTTCGGAAACTTCAAAGGTTTTCCCGAGCAAACCAAGTACTTCAAGTATCTCCTTCTTTCCATTTTTTGCAAAACCGGCGGAAAAACAGACCGGGTTATACCCTTCATTTATATATGATGTTGCATTCGGGATCAACCTGGCAATGTTCTTAACCTGTCCCAGTTTTGAAGAGATCTTCGCCAGGCTTATTTTGGGAGCCAGTGAAATGATAGATGCGCTGTTTTTAAAATCATTTTTCAGAAGCTCAAGCGTATCCATTATAACAGGCGGATGCAGGGATATAAAAACAATATCCTGCGCTGCTGCAACAGAGGCATTTTCAATCTGAACATGAGGATAAATCTTCTTCAGGTTTGTTGCTACTTCAATGTTTGTATCAGTAACGACAATCTTGCTGAATTTTGTATTCTTATTTTGAAATGCCTGCAGAAGAATTTTTGTTATCCTTCCGCCACCGATAAAACCAATTGATTGTTTCATAGTTCTATATTTTAAAGTTTGATCCTGCACAGATTTACTATTGAACTTCCGTTTTCAGCGTCCGGAACTGATCATTAATCAGATAAATAATGGATGTTATAACACTAAGAATAATTGATAGATCGAAAAGAATGTAAGCTACCCTTACAATCTGGTAAATTGATTCGAATTTTATCATCATAAACAAGCCAGAAATTACAGATAAACTTAAAAATACTGCTAGCAGTCTGCTTAATATCGGATATGAATGTCCCTCTTTTTTCATACGCAGCCAGGTAAATAATCCTGCAACTAATGCCAGGATTGTAATGAGAAAATGATTTTTATCGAGCAATAACCGGTCTGGTAAAATATATGACTTCACATCCGATTTCAGGTAAACAAGGGCAAATCCTGCAATAAGCAAACCATATCCAATCAGAAGATGTTTTGATTTAACAGGAAAATAATTCTGTTTCTTATTTATATAACAAGCTATTGAAAATATAACTGTTAAGAAAAGAAAAAAGATTGCA
>JBGOZX010000079.1:0-19286 GCA_041480425.1 Bacteroidia bacterium | reverse complement strand
GAACCATTATTATCAGGAGGTACAGTTGGATGATAGAGAAAGGTAAAGACATGATCGCGATATTTGGTAATTCGCTTTTGAAAAGCAATCATCTCTTTGTGCTTTGGATCCAAAGGCTCGGACAACAAATTATCCAACTCTTTTTCCAAAAGAGAGCGAGGATGGTTTGGATAATAGTAATCGACAGGAGTAAATTGTTTTTTAAGTTTATGTGCCTCCCTGAGCATGGCCCGGAATCTTATCGGCCAGGCTACTTTGTAACGCTCCTCCAGGTATTTGGTTTCGCGCTCCAGGTGAACCGTGCACAACTGATGTTCCTTTACAGGGGTCTGAAAGTGCGCTTTCCAGCAATCGTGAACAAGTACAGCTTCTTGAGATATTCCGTCAACATTTTCACTAATCGTAGTTGTTCCCCGGTTGGTAGAAGCTGCAATAAAAGTAGCACGTTCGTTTTGCCATGTCCAGAACCAATGCTTTTTCCCATTGATCTTTACACCCGTTTCGTCTGTACCTATAACCCGGCTATGCAGTACACGCTGCCGGATCATTTCATAGGCATCAATACCTTTCGATGCCAGTCGGTTCAACAACCAATGCAAGCCCCCTTCACTAATCTGAACCGCAAAGATGTCATTCATCATTTCCTGAAGTCTTTTGAACGGGAGGTATTGTCTGACACTAAGATATCCAATGAGAGTTTCAATGTTTTTCCCATATCTGACCGGACTATCAACACCAACAGGAAAGTCACTTTCTACAACCTTCCCACAGGTACACTTGCACCGATAAACCCGATGTTCAGTCACTATTTGTTTTATCGTGGGGATATCAATAACTTGTCTCTTCCCAAAAAACTCGAAAGGCAGATCACTCACATTTTTTCCACATTCTGGACAAAAACACGAATGATGTTCAATAATCTCATCGGGTGTTTCCGTAATCTCCAATGTTTTCCCTTCATGCCCGGGCTGTCCTCCTGCTTTACGATTACTTTTCTCTCGAAGACTGCTCGTGCGTGGTGGCCTATTCTCATCTTTAGAAGGTGGCATAGAGCTATTATTACTGTCTTTTCTTGTTGTGTATCTTGCCAACTCTCTTTCAAGAACATCGATTCGTGCCATCAATCTGGTAATTTCCTGTGCCTGCATCAAAACGATGCGCTTCAATTCTTCGATGATTATTTGATCGGATGTTTTCATAACTTGTGCTACAAAATTAACCCTGAAATCCAATATTTCAAAGAACGTAATCGCCTATTTATCAAACACTAAAATAATATTTGTTAATATGTGTTCGTTTTTTCTCAGAACTACTCCCCATTCTTAGACCACGGGGTTCCAAATATAAGTTTTTCTTTCTGATGATTTTTCTTTTCTAAATACTTCTTCAATCAAGTTGCAGGTTCTGTCAAAACTCCTGAAAGGACATGTCTTGGTCTTGACAGGTTCTGTAGGCTGGTTATCCTGGCATTTAGAAAGAAAAATCATTATGCTGCCTGATAATATTTGTTTGCAGGGATCTGATGATCGATCCCCTGATGACAAAGCTCATTGTTGTAGTAATCAAAGTACTCCTTCAATCCTTGGTAAAGTTCAAACCCATCCGATGGTACTTTAATATAGACATAATCATACTTGACTGACCGCCAGAGCCTCTCAATGAAGATGTTATCTATAGCCCGACCCTTACCATCCATGCTGATTTTAATATCTTCCTTTTCAAAATATTCAATCCAATCATTACAGGTAAATTGACTTCCCTGGTCCGAATTTATTATCTCCGGTTTCCCATGCCTAAGAATTGCCTCTTTCGTGACATTCAGGCTGCAGGAAGCATCCAGAGTATTGGATATTCCCCACCCGACTACATAACGGCTGTAAATGTCTATTACAGCTGTCAGATAAAGAAAGCCCCCGGGCATCGGGATGTAGGTGATATCAATAGCCCATACATGATTAGGACGAACAATTGTAAGCCCCTTCAACAAATAAGGCCTGATATATTTTGCCTGACCAAGACGACTTAGGTTCTTTTTTGGATAAATAGCCATTAATCCCATTAGCCTCAATAATCTTCTGACCCTTTTATGATTAGCAATAATACCAAGAGTCATCAGAAAATCGCGCATGCGGATTACTCCCTCAGTAGGATGATTCAGATAATGTTCATCCATCAAACGCATAATCCTAAGGTTTTCTTTAGTCTCGCCAACAGGGTGATAATAAAAACTACCCCGATTAACGCTTACCAGATTGCATTGACATCGGATGCTCAAACTCGCTTTACGCTCAACCATTTGTAGCCGATCGGTCACAGGCCCAGTTTCTTTAAGTTTTTTTTTAGAAACTCACGTTCCATTTCTAACTGCCCGATCTTGGCATATAATTTATCCAGGTCAGGATCCTCCTTCTTTTCTGAAGCAGTTTTCTCAAACAATTGTGATGCCCTTTCTAAGAACTCTTTCTTCCACCGGGCAATTTGGTTTGGATGTATCTCATACTTTTTTGAAAGCTCACTTAAAGTCTCACGTTCTTGCAAAGCTTCAATAGCAACTTTAGCCTTAAAGGCTCCTGAATGTTTTTGTCTTTTTGGTTTCATAATTCACTGGTTTAAAGTTATCAAATTTAAACTTAACCAGTGGTCTTAGATTCGGGGAGTATTATACTCTTCTGAAAATTAAAAATGTTCATTTCGAAAAACAAATTGTTAATAACACCTAATTTTAAAAAAACTAATTAGTCTCTAAAATGACAATTATTTATTATTTTTTTCTTTCGCTCATAGGTGTGACTGGGTAGATATGGATATTATAATATTTATCAGCATCGAAAAAAGTAGTTTTTACGAGGTGTCCTTAGATAAACGAGTTAGCCGGTTATTGATTTATTGATTCTTTAGTTTCAAAATTTAAAATAGATAAGGAGAACTGACAATGCGAAATAAAAAAGTGTTTTTCGTAATTATTTTTCTGGCTGCACTAGGCGTTCAAGCGCAGACCGATTCTGGGAAACGCCTTAAAACCGATATGCAATTTTTAGCAGACGACCTATTGAAGGGCAGAAGAACGCCCAGTGAAGAACTTAATATAGCAGCGTTGTATCTGTCCAACCAACTAGAATCTTATGGATTACAGCCAGCAAATGAAGGGAGCTATTTTCAGACTTTTTCCATTAAATCTTTTGCTCCGAAAGAAAGCAAATATCGGATTACCCTCAATGGATCAGATTTGGCACCCGATGAGTATGTATTTATTCCTATCGACATGTTTCCACGCCAAGACCCCGTAGAATATAACCTGGCTTTTCTCGGCCAGGGTATATTTGCTCCGGATAAAAACGTCGACGATTATCAAAATATCGATTTGCAGGGGAAAGCGGGTCTTGCATTTTTTGGTGCGCCCTGGGAAATGGATCTACATGCGTTACACTCTTGCGATCGGGCCCTCGGCAAAGCCGTGCAGGTAAGTGTGCGTAAGGGGGCACTCCTAATTTACATCACCGAAGAGCTGGGTGAATCGGCCGGCCGCGAGCTTAGCGCCGAAACACTGTGGTTGAAAGAGTTCAGCCAGGTGCCAGTCACATCTCTGTCCGACTCCCGATGGCGTAAAACGATACAAATAGCTCCCATCCTGGTGATCACCCCAAAAGCATTTGACAGAATCCTGGCCGGTGTCTCGGGGAATGATTATGTTCAATGGCAGAAAAAGCTGGCTGGGAAACAAAGGGTAAAATCTTTTTACCTGAAGGCCGGAATAAAGATTAAAATTGAAGCGAATATAGCAAAAGGGAAGACGCAAAATGTTGTCGCCGCCATCGAAAGCAAAGACCCGGAGTTCGGCCATGAATGGGTGGTACTGACGGCACATTATGATCATGTCGGTTCTCAGAAAACCCTTGATGGAAAAGATGGCATCTTCAATGGCGCCGATGACAATGCTTCAGGCACAGCAGCCATTCTCGAAGTTGCCCGAAAACTTGCCGGGGATCAAACTCTTCGCCGAAGCATCATGATTGTTTTTTGTTGCGGTGAGGAAAATGGATTAGTAGGATCCGCTTATTTTACCGAGCATCCATTGGTTCCGTTGAACCAAGTCGTTCTGAATATCAATGCCGATATGGTCGGCCGATCTACAGGTCGATTGAACTGTATTAACACAGGATGCGATGAACTGTACCAGCGCACAATGGAAATGGCTGCGGAACATGGCATCAAAGTCATACCGGATCCTTATCCGACTTACCGTTTCCCATATTTCGTCGATAGTTACAGTTTCTCACGATTTGATATACCGTTTATCCAGTACATGACGGATATATCGGCTGATTACCATCAGCCGACAGATGAGGTAAAGTTGATTAACTTTGATGGATTAGAAAGGATTACTGAATTAATCTATGATATGACTAAATACTATGCAAATGGAGGAAAACGACCGACCTTTAAGCGACCAGATTGGTTTCTTACCACAGATTAGTATCCATTAACAGGAAATAGGCCCTATGTTTGTAAAAACAATAAGTTTCAGAATAATTATTAATGCGAATTAAGAGTAATAAAATAACAATTATTATTATTTTTCGCTCATAGGAGCGACCGGGCAGAAATGGATATTACAATTATAATAGAATTTTTATTTCGAACATCGGTATCAAAAAAAATAGTTTTTAGAGGTGCACTTAATATAACCTTAATGTAGATAGTACTCGTGCAGCAATACAAAAAACAAACCACTAATTTGAGTCTTCTCGGAGGACGATTACAAATCACAGCTCTCTTTTTACTTCGGATGATCATCGGCTGGCACTTCCTCTATGAAGGCTTGTTCAAGATTTTTACACCTGGATGGACTTCCAAAGGATATCTTTTAACTTCGGACTGGATCTTTTCCGGAATCTTTCGGGCAATGGCACAATCTTCCGGATTGCTTTCAGTCATTGATATCATCAATATGGCTCTTCTTACCCTTGTTGGCGTCTCTCTCATCTTAGGGATATATTCCCGGGTGGCCAGCCTCGCAGGCGCTTTCCTGATCATGTTGTATTATGTACCCATCCGCCATTTGTTGCCAGTATGGTGGCATCTATGCCGGTCGAAGGTAATTATCTGATCGTTGATAAAAACCTTGTCGAGTTCTTTGGTCTCTTGGTTCTGGCTGTTTTCCCGGCTTCTGCATTTCCGGGTATTGACCGGATTCGTGTCTTCTTTCACTCCAGAAGACCGTATAATCACCTTCCTCCTCAAAAACAAAATATTACAGAAGAACCCCTGCCGTATGCTGATTTCTCAAACTCTCCCCGTGAGCTGCTAAAAAACCTGGTAACCTTACCTGTCTTAGGTGTATTTACGTTGGCTTTTCTGCGCAAGAGGGGATGGTTCAGTTCTGAGGAAGAGGCTCTCAAAAAAACTGATTCTGTTACCGGAGCTACGAAGGTGTACAATTTTGCCTCACTTGAGGATCTAAAAGGAACGCTTCCTACCGGAAAGATCGGAGTGGTTGAGATTAGTCGGCTCATTTTTGGCGGCAATTTGATCAATGGGGGTGCTCATGCCCGGGATCTTATTTATGTCTCGCCTCTTTTAAGAAAATACTTTACCGATGAGAAGATATTGCAAAGCTGGTTTATGGCTGAGCAGTGTGGAATCAATACTATGACGACATGGCCCACACTGCGGGTTTTGCAGCTTTTTAAGATATACCGTCAACGCGGCGGCAAGATCCAATGGTTGGGGCATTGCAACATTGATAACCCGAAGGACCCCTATACGGCTTTGAAGCAATGTATCGATAATGGGGCGATTGGAATCTATATCGCAGGGGACCAAGTTGAACAAAAAGTGTTTGTTGACCACCGTGTTGAAGATCTTGGGAAGGCATTAGATTTTATTAAGGAAAACAAGCTGTTTGCTGGTCTTGCCTGCCATATGCTCCAGGTACCCATCACTTGTGAAGAGTCCGGCCTCAATGTTGACTTTTACATGAAGACCTTGTATCCGGATAACTACTGGTCAGCTACTCCGAAAGACCAGCGATTAGCAAATGTCCGAATTGGTGATCCAAAGTTTGAATCAAAGTCAGCATTCGGAACCTATCACGATAACATTTGGTGTATTGATGCTGAAGAGACCATCGCTTATATGAAAAACCTTCACAAACCATGGATAGGCTTTAAAGTGTTGGCAGCAGGGGCAATAAAGCCGGCCGATGGTTTTAAATATGCTTTTGAGAACGGCGCTGATTTTATACATGTAGGGATATTTGATTTTCAGATTGTTGATGACGTAAATATCTGTTCGGAAATTTTAGCCGGGAGTAGTTTAGCACGCACACGCCCATGGCATGGCTAGTGCTTTGGTTCGACCATTTTAATGACACTTCATATTTCAACTGGGTATGTGGATAAAACTGTAGTGGCAGAACCAATTAATATTGAGCGATGTTTTATCTTAATGAAAGTATCTGATTGATAATAAATTATTAATGTTTCGCACTTAATTTATTTTGCTGTTTGATAGTATTATATTATACAAAACAGGAGGTTTTACTTATCTTATTTTGTTTTTCAATTCTCTAAAATTTCCATTTTCAGTTATGCTGCTGTTTGAGATGGGACTTTTATCGGTAGTATTCGACAAATGATCTCAAAAGCCTCGTCATCACTCACTATTTTTTCAATTAGCTCCATCTCATCAATCCCATCAAATAGTTTCTCGATAACAGTTAGTAATTCTATAAACAACCCCCAGAGTCTCTCACTGAGGCGATATTGGATAGTTTGCTCACTAATATGTTTGAATATCCCCCACTTAGTCTCGTAAGTATCAAAGCGATATCGCATGCTTATTAATATATACTGTATCATTGTCATTGTTATATCTGCTAAATGCGCATCAAAATTAAAGAAACTCCTCGCGGCAAGCCACGAGGTATCTTAAAAAAGAGCTAATTGCTTCTCCTCGTGAAGAATCGTGTAATCCTTTTCCCGCCCCTGCTCGCGAACATACTTTGTGATGCTCGATTCGTCTCCGAATTTGCTCACCGTGTTCACAAAGTAGCCATCCGTCCAGAATTCTTCACCCCAAAGCTGTCGCTACACTTCCGGATGGTTCTTGAAAATTTCTCTGCCTGTGATGCTTTTAATGGTTCACATGATCTCAGTCGCACTAAGTCTGGGTACAGCCTGAATCAAAAAATGAACATGATCCTGATCTGTCCCAATCTCCAATAACCGAATTTCGTGTCGCTTTTCGATCTCCATACATATATCTTTCAAGAAATTATTCACTTTCTTACTAAAAACTATTTTTCGATACTTCGCAGGACACACAAAATAGTACAACAACACGCTAATATTGTGAGACTTATGTATGTATTCGCTCTCGCTTATTCTTTAAAGATACACTTTTCGCCGCAAGCGGCGGGGAACTAATCCCTGAGAGATTAGAGACTTAATTATTTTCTGATCATTTCATTTCTCCAATAATCTAAATGATAAACAGGCCCATCTGCATTCCAAACTTTCGAAACAATATCAATATCCCCATCGCCATCAACATCTAAAATTTGTGCATCATGCCATCCAGGATTATCAACTTGAATAATAAAAATGGAGAATTTCGGATTTTTACTTCCGTTATTATAATAAATAACTCCCCTTTCTTTCAAGCCCCTGGGTTTCATTGCTATTAAACCATTTTTTTCCATCGAGGTGTTCGCATCTTCCTGTTCACCGGCAAAGATGTCGAGATATCCATCCCGGTTAAAGTCAGCAACTCCTAAAGAATGAAAGGATCCCGTACCTAGAATATCTCCGGCTCTTGTTGGTGGATCTTCAAGTTGGTGAGATATCCAGGATGTCCCATCGCCTTTTTGGTTCTCTACCCAATAAACATGACCACCACCAGTGTCACAGTCACTATAAATAATATCATTTTTACCATCTTTGTCGATATCAGCAATCCATGCCCTGATACTTCTTCCATAAGATGCCTTTGGTATCATCGTATAAGGCCAACTATGACGGATCCATTGACCAATCTCATTGCCGGGATTTTCAAACCAATACCCTGGTATTACTACATCTAAGTCCTTGTCCCCATCCAAATCACCAAAACCATGAGGAGCAATTCCTCCATGATCATTATTACCAGAGTGTATAACTGTTTCTCTTAATGCATTAGTAGTGTTATACCATGCAAGCTTATTACCGTCGTATACTATAATATCTTCAATACCATTGTTATCCAGATCAGCCGACACGATATCATGACCCCCTGCTTTTATATAAGTATGTTTCCATGGCGTATCAGGATATTTATCCAGGACACCAGGATTACGGAACCAACCTCCATCGTACATTACATCTGTCCAACCATCGTGATCAATATCGATAGCTATTGATCCAAGTGATAATGCCAGATTGTCCGATTGCCCCATTATGTGAGGAATCCACATTGAATCATTCATTCGTTCATACCAATATGCTTCTTTTGAATCTCTTCTCGAAACAGCAACATCCGGATCACCATCATGATCAAAATCACTTAAAACGGCACCACCAGTTCCCCAACCGGATCCCGGAAGAATAGGATCAATACTGAAATGAGTCCAAGAAGGATAAGTTCCTGTTTGAGCAAAACTATTTATATAAACCCGTGGACTAACAATGCAGATGGTAATAACAAATATTATCCTTGAGATTTTTGCCATGTTATATAACTTTAAATTCATTTTGTTGATTTATTAATTTGGTTACTATAAATATTAACATTAGTAATAGCCACTCTTTTAAGTAAGCATAGGCCAAAATAAGTTCCAAATGTTACCTTGCTTTTTAAATAAATAAGAACTATCCCATTTTATTCTAAAATTCGATAATACGGACTTGCTTTTAATTGTTTTCTGTAAGTCCGTTTTTATTGATTAATTTTAAACAGATATCACCTGATATATTACTAACCCGGGTTTTGTGTCAAATTTATATTTAAAATCCGTTCATCGCTGCCAATGACGTGTTTTACCCATCTGTCAGCATTGATATATTCATACCAGAACAGACTCGGATTCTGATGCACATTTCCTGTAGTAAAATCGAGGTCCCCATCATTATCGATATCTGACAATGTGGTTTGTTGAGCAGAAGTAATCCAGTCGGCATCTTTTTCAATATAATGGAATTTGAAATCAGGTGCCTGAGCCATTGCACTCTGTCCCATAAATGCAACGATAATTGTTAAAGCCGAAATACTTACAAATCTTTCCATTTTATTCTGTATTAATTTTTTTCCTACTCGTTTGTTTTCTCAGTGTTGGCCCCTTTTTAAGCGATTTCTGGTCTCCACTTCTTATTTTGCAATATAATCCTTTTAAATGGCTCCTCTAAAAAGTTACTTTTTCTGATACCGGTGTTTGAAACAAATATTCAATATATTATAATATCCATTTCTGCCCGTTTACACCCATAGGCAAAAGGGAAAAATAATAATGCGAATTAAGGGTTGAAAGTCAAATAGTTATTAACAATATAAATGTCTGAATATCAATAAAATACATGTAATATATTTGATTAAAACCTTGATAATCAATATCTTAAGACAAAATGCGCTAACTAATGTCGATAAGCATGATTCCCAAGGTAAAAGAACTTAATTTAATCTCTATCTATTTGTATATCTGTGATATATATGATTCAAATCTTAAAACCCTATGTCAGCGATTCAGCAATAATGATCAATCTGAATTCACTGATCAAGAGGTTATGACTATTTATCTTTATGTTATGCATGTTGAAACGGTGCAAAAACAAACAAATTGACCACCCTGCGCCGGTTTAAACTGACCAAATAAAATAACAATCATCAGTAATGGGCACTTAAAACCCACTGAATTGTTTATTTATTAGTTCTTTGACATTTTTGTAATCACATTTTGTAAGTATCTCTCTTACAGGAGTTTTGTCCAGTAGGGAAATGCTGGGAATCTGTAAGATTTCGTAGATTGAACGGTCAACTTTCAATTTGTAACCTACTTTGGCTACCAAACAGTAAGCAATGATCGCACAATACATTTGGATCTTTACGGCATTTAAGGTTGTTCCCCAAAAGGATTTGATCTTCAGGTGCTGTTTCATCCACTTGAAAAATAGCTCAACTTCCCAGCGTTTCTTGTAAAGCATTGCAATTTTTGTGGCTTTTAACTTGGTGTTATTTGTTATGAGAACGAGACCCATTTTTCTTTCCTCGTCATAATACTTGATAAGACGAAGTTTGTCGAGATAGTCCTTCCTGGAATAAAAAGTTTCCAGCTTACCATTCTGGTCACACTGCACTCCCGTGGTTTTATCCACAGTTTTGGAATACATACGCATAAAACGCATGTTGTTTTTAGCCTTGTTACAAAGAATGACCTTTGGGTGTGAATCTTATGCAACCGTCTGAAATCGATATACCCTTTATCAAGAACATAGAAGCTTCCAACTTCATTAGGGATAATATCAGGGATATTAACGTCGTGGACACTTGCACTGGAGATGTACAAAAAGCTGGGGATGGAAGTCTTCACATCATATAACGTATGAAGTTTTATTCCACCCTTATGCTTTCGGAACTCCGCCCACCAGAAAACACTAAGACATAAGGTCAATGGTTGTGGAATCCAATGCATACACATTACCGTCTACCTCGACTTCGAAATCGTTTTTATAACATCTCTTTCGGGTTTCCTCAATTAAGATATAGGCAAACTCCTTGAAGATTTTAAAGCTGCGCTTTTCATTGGCTTTACCAAGATTCCTGAGGGTGACTGTCGGAGCAAAACCAAGGTGATAGTATTTGGGATGGTGAGTCTCCAGACTCAGAATTAAATCGCGCATACTTTCTCTTGAGGTGAGTTGTCCGAAAACCATACAAAGCATTTGATTCTAACCGGTGAAAGATCTGACGTACTTGTTACCTTCATGATTTTTCACTATTCGATCAAAGGCTCTTCGAGGTAAAAAATCAGTAAGCTGTGCGAAAATGTATTTGCCTTGATTCATGGATTTAAGCTTTTTGTAAAGCTAAAATCCAACTTTTCAATTCAAATCGTCACGCAAATAAAAAAACGCTATAAGTGCGATGTACAAAGAGTTTCAAAGAATGAATTTTAATTTTAAGTACCCATTAGTGAGCAATCATTTATTATTTTTTTCTTTCGCTCATAGGTGTGACTGGGGAGAAATGGATATTATGATATATTATCTTAATACAATCGGTATCAAAAAAAGTAGTTTTTAGAGGTGCTTGTCTGATAGTAAATGAAATCTAGTCTAATAGTAAATAAAATTTTGATGATATTTTTTCAAGTCCCTGAAATGTTATATCATTGCACAGATTTTTTAGAAATGAAACGGTTAATAATCAGATAATCGGAATTTGTAAAATTTAAAATACTTATAATTATGCACCAATACAAAAACCAAACAGGAAATTTGAGTCTTCCCGGAGGAAGATTACAAATCACAGTTCTCTTTTTACTTCGGATGGTCATCGGCTGGCACTTCCTCTATGAAGGCTTGTTCAAGATTTTTACACCTGGATGGACTTCCAAAGATTATCTTTTAACTGCGGACTGGATCTTTTCCGGAACCTTTCAGGCCATGGCACAATCTCCTGGATTGCTTTCAATCATTGATTTCATCAATATGGTACTTCTTACCATTGTTGGCATCTCTCTCATCTTGGGGATTTATTCCCGGGTAGGCAGCCTTACAGGTGCTTTCCTGGTTATGTTGTATTATGTGGCCCATCCTCCATTTGGTGCGTGGGCGACAGCAATGCCGGTTGAAGGTAATTATCTTATCGTTGATAAAAACCTTGTAGAGTTCTTTGGTCTCTTGGTTCTGGCTGTTTTCCCGGCTTCTGCAATTCCGGGTTTTGATCGGATTCGTGCCTTCTTTAAAATTCCGGGTTTTGATCGGATTCGTGCCTTCTTTAACTCCAGAAGACCGTATAATCATCTTCATCCTCAAAAACAAAATATTACAGAAGAACCACTGGTGCATGCTGCTTCCTCAAACTCTCGCCGTGAATTGATAAAAAACCTGGTAACCTTACCTGTCTTAGGTGGATTTACCTTGGCTTTTCTAAACAAGAGGGGATGGTTTAGCTCTGAGGAAGAGGCTCTCAAAAAAACCGACTCAGTTAGCGGAGCTACTCGGGTGTACAATTTTGCCGGACTTGATGATCTAAAAGGAAAGCTTCCTTCCGGAAAGATCGGAGGGATTGAGGTGAGCCGGCTCATTTTTGGCGGCAATTTGATCAATGGGGCTGCTCATTCCCGGGATCTTATTTATGTTTCGCCACTTGTGAGACGCTACTTTACCGATGAGAGGATATTACAAAGCTGGTTTATGGCTGAACAGTGTGGAATCAATACTATGACGACATGGCCCGGTGAGAGGGTTATAAAACTTTTAAAGGTATACCGTCAACGCGGTGGTAAAATACAATGGTTAGGGCACTGCAACATTGATAACAAGAAAGATAACTATTTGGCTTTGAAGCAATGTATCGATAATGGTGCGATTGGAATCTATATAGCTGGGGACCAAGTTGAAACAAAAGTGTACGTTGAGCACCGTGTTGATGACCTTGGAAAGGCAGTAGATTTTATTAAGGGAAACAAGATTTTTGCAGGTCTTGCCTGCCATATGCTCCAGGTACCTATCACCTGTGAGGAGTCTGGCCTTAATGTTGACTTTTACATGAAGACCCTCCACCCAGATAACTACTGGTCAGCTACTCCGAAAGACCAGCGAACAGCAAATGTCCGAATTGGTGATCCAAAGTTTGAATCAAAATCAGCATTCGGAACCTATCACGATAACATTTGGTGTATTGACGCTGAGGAGACCATCGCTTATATGAAAAACCTTTCCAAACCATGGATAGGCTTTAAAGTGTTGGCGGCAGGTGCAGTAGAGGTGGCCGATGGCTTTAAATATGCTTTTGAGAATGGCGCTGATTTTATACATGTAGGGATGTTTGATTTTCAGATTGTAGATGACGTAAATATCTGTTCGGAAATCTTAGCCGGGAATTTAGCACGAACACGCCCATGGTATGCCTAATGCTTTGGTTCAAACATTTTAATGACACTTCATATTTCAACGGAGTATGAGGATAAAACCGTAGTGGAAGAACCAATTATTATTGAGTGATGTTTAATCTTAATGAAAGTATCTGATTGATAAAAAATTAAACTTTAACAATCTTTAAGGAATTTTCGGGGGTTAGGATAAATTTTAAAAATGAGTAAAAATCATAATCATGATTTTTACTCATTTTTTAATTTTTTAAAACATTAAATTTTTAATGAAATAACTTTGCGCCTTCTTTGCTCACTAGCGGTTCAAAAATCTTTTTAGAAGACAGCCACCTTGAATGGGGGCAACTAATTACCTGAGTATTGCAAAAAGTTGCAGCATTATTTTTTCTAATCCCTCATTTGTTATATTTTTGATTGCATTCAAAAAATCTATAAATATGAAAAGGAGCTGCTTTATAATTTTCATTTTATTCTTTTCGTTATCGTGCACCAAGAACGATAAAAACGCAGGGTCAGGAAACTCAGTTTCACCCCGTGTTAAGAGGCAAATTATGAATATTGCAATCAACTATACAAGGGATAAACTTAAAGATGCAATAAAAACGGTTTCAGAAGATGGTACTATTAATATCAGTAACAACCAGATAAAGTATGTTATCGACCCTACAAGAATAGTGACAGGGATGATTGATGATGATGCAAATGAAGATGCTATTGTTTCGATCTCTTCTTACAACGGGCAATTTCTATCAATGATTGAGCATCTGATACTGATAAAAACAGATGGAAAATTCAAGGTAACCAGGGTGATAGAAGCCGACATGAAGATTATGGGGATAAAGGACAGGAAAATTTTCGCTGAAATTCCAAGAGTTGCACCCGATTCTCCCAATTATGATTGTTCAATTTGCAAAGAGGTTATTAAATATAAATACAAGGATGGCGACCTTATAAGAACAGAATAGTTTACGAAATAAATTAAATAAGAAAAGGCTGGCAAATGCCCGCCTTTTCTATAAATATTAACTGACTACTAGTAACCCGGATTCTGAGTAAGAACTCCTGGTTGTAAGTCGATTTGATCCTGAGGGAGAGGCCAATATTCGTGAGTACCTGCTTTAAATACAGCTGGTATTACTCCACCGAATAATGATCTGAAAGATCTGTCCTCGTTGAGGTATGCATTAATTGTAGTTGCTGCTATGCCCCAGCGAACCAGGTCGAAGTGACGAAAACCTTCCATTGCAAATTCAAGTCTTATTTCCATTTGGACAGCTTTGCGTGCGTAATCGAGATCAGGAAAGGTTGCAGGATATGGGTTAACAAGATAGTTTGTTGCAGTAACTGTATTATCAACTTTCAGGCCCATCTGGTTAGGAAGAATGAAGCTACGGCACCTGCCCATTATTTTCTGGTTATTTGCTCTAGTACGGAGCATGTTAACAAGAGTTGTTGCATATGCAAAATCAGGCGTTGCGGATTCAACAGCAACTTCAGCTCTCCATAACAGTATATGACTATAGCGGATCATCCTGAAACTATTGGTGTTTGAGCTTTTATTCCAACCAGTTGCACTATTTAATATACCTTTATCCTTCTTCAGGTACATGAGTTTCTTGTTCAGATAAGGGCCTCCATTACTCTGGTCATGGATCCATGTTTCGCCACGCATAATTCCCCAATCGAGGAATGGAATACCACGACGGCCAATTGACACGTCTAACCTTGGGTCAACCGGAGTAACGGTGTCCTGTACAAAAGTACTAGCAGACAGAATACCCATGTCATTTTTTAAATGAGGAACAGGTCCATATAATATTGGCAAGCCGCCTGCATCAACCTGAAATGCATCCACCAGGGTGCGCGTTGGTTGATACAATCCACAGCATGTTCCCATACCATCGATATCAATAGGGAAATTAACATACACGGCAGCTCCTGCGTTCGCTGACCCATTCGAACCATCATTAACACAATACTGCATTTCAAAAATAGACTCTTTGTTGTTCCTGTTGGCAGCAGTGAAGTTGTCTCCAAAATTGGTCATCAGAGAGTATTTGTTACTGGTGATAATATCATCCAAGAGAACCTTTGCTTTATCCCATTTCTTCTGGAACATAGATACCCTTGCCAGTACAGCTTCAGCAGCATACTTGGTAGCACGACCAACCTCTGCCTGTGATGTAGGAAGATTGTCAACAGCAAACTGAAGATCGGCTTCAATCATTGGCCATGTATCGACATCATTCTTCACTTCTTCAGGAACAACATCTTCGGTAATGTAAGGGATGTTATTAAATGCAATTTTTAGTTGGAAATGAAAAACTCCTCTCAAAAATAAAACCTGTGCCTTGATTGAGGTCTGAGTTGCTTCAGGAAGGGCAGGATCACATTTACCCATAACCCTCAGAACATCGTTGCAGCGGGATATCGCATCGTAACAAATACGCCATCTAGCAAGTACAAATTCGTTGTTTGGAAGAAGTGTATAGTTTTCAATGACGTTTAGAGAGGGCTGGTCATTAAAATTTGAACCTTTTGTAGCATCATCGGAGGCTATATCCAATACCCAGTTGGTTGGAGTAGCGGCCCATGAACCACTTTCCTGACCATTTATCGCTCCGTCGATAGCAGAATAAGCACCTATTAACAGTTTATTCACTCCTGGTTCGTTTGCCAGGATAGTCTCACTTACTGACCCTTTTGGTAAAGTATCAAGGAAGTCTTTCTTACAGGCATATAACATCGTTAATAGCAGTGCAATAGTCAGTATTGAAAATATTATTTTTCTTTTCATCTTTAATTTTTTTAAATGGTTACCATTAAATCAAATTGCCTACAAATCGAGCGTTATTCCAAACAATACCTGACGTGCAGTCGGCCACTGGCCATTATCAATACCCAGATTAACTCCGGAGGAAGTAACCTCCGGATCCAGTCCTGTGTATTTGGTGAGGGTAAAAAGGTTAATGCCTTGTACATAAACCTGCAGGTTCTCCATCTTAAGAAAATTCTGGCTGATATTTTTTGGTAGAGTATAACTCAACCGCAAGTTTTTCAACCTGAGGAAAGAGCCATCTTCAATAAAATGGGTAGATGGATACTGGCTTATTACTACTTCATCGGCCAGAGGTAAGATAGCATCTGAATTGTTTGCCAGATATGGACTACCCCATGATTTATACAAACGGTTCTTGCTACGGTTACCGCTGAACATCGTATAATCGATCCATCTTTTTACATAGTTAACCAGTTTGTTGCCATAGCTTGAATAGAAGAAAGCGCTCAGGTTGAATGCCTTGTAGCCAATGTCCATATTAAATCCTGCAGTAAATTTAGGATGAGGGCTTCCGATAAAGGTACGGTCATTATCATTGACTTTACCATCCCCATTCAGATCACGGAATTTGAAGTGGCCAGGCAGGTTGTAAGTACCATATTCTATAGGATATGAAGCAGCATCAGCTGCATCCTGGAAAAAACCGTCAACAATCAGACCATAGAATTCAGGATATGAGGTTCCTTTGGTAGCACGAGTATACTGCATCGCCCTGAACTCATTCCCGACGGCTTGAGTAATGTATTCGGCATCATTATTGGAAATCTTCACAACTTTATTCTTATAATGCGATAAGATGAGCCCCAGATCATAAGTAAGATCACCGTTCATCGCTTTGTTGGTGTAATTGATATTCAGATCAAACCCTTTATTGTCCATATCCCCGATGTTTACTGAAGGAGGAGTAGCAGATCCTATAACGTAGGGTATGGCAAGCCTGAAGAGCATGTCTTTGGTCTTTCTCTGCCATACGTCGAGTGTGGCACTAAGAGTATTGTTCAGGACAGCGATGTCGATACCAATGTTCGAAGTACTGGTAGTTTCCCATTTAGCATTAGGGTTCCCGTAGCGGGATGCATAGAATCCGGATGTTGATGAAGTGGTGCTACCTGTGATGCTATAATAAGATCTTTCGACATTAGAGGAAAATAAACTAAATTCATTATAATCACCTATATTATCGTTACCTGAGATACCATAGCCACCGCGAAGCTTAAGAATATTCACCCAATCTTTGATTCCGGTCAAAAAGCCTTCTTCAGAGATTATCCATCCCGCGGAAGCAGCCGGGAAATTAGCCCAGCGGTTGTTGGAGCCAAATCTGGAAGAACCATCACGGCGGAATGAAGCTTCAAGAAGATACTTATCCATATAACTATAATTTAACCGGCCGAAATAAGAAGCTGTCAGTGTTTGACCTAAACTTCCGGAGTTCGTCTGAGCTTGCTCACCTGCACTCAGATACATATAATCTACATTGTTCGAAAAGAAAACTGCACGCGAGGCTGACAAGCTAGAGTAAGTGTTTGATACTGCTTCAGAACCAATCAGAACGTGCACTGTATGGGAGCCGAATGCTTTTATATAGTTAAGCGTATTGGCCCAGTTCCACAGACTGTTAGGGTTGTAGGAGTTACTCATTGCGTCAGTAAACGATCCCTCCTGATATTCAGGATTTTGACGAGAAAGATCCTTTCTGTCAGTTTTGTTCAAGGCAAACCCAAACAGTGATTTGAAATTGAGACCTTTTATGATTTGAATGTCGGCATATACGTTACCGATAACCATTAAATTATTTGTAACGTCATCTCTGTCTCGATAGAGCACGGCCACAGGATTCCCTCCATTACCTCCACCCATTCCCTTTGTTCCGGCGAAATTACCCATGATATCATATACCGGGATAATAGGCTGCGTACGATAGGCAAGTGAGATTGGTACACCCTCGCTATTATTACTTTGGTTGCCTTTACTTATTGAATAAGTTATACCCAGGGATTCTCCAACCTTCAGCCAGTTATTTACCTTCGAGTCGGCATTGGAACGAATGGAATACCGGTCAAATGAAGTATATTTTAAAATACCTTCTTCCGTGGAATACCCAAAGTTAAATGCATAAACTCCTTTTTCTCCGCCTCCTGATAATGCGAGGTTATACTCTTTTATTGGAGCTTTCTGAAGAATTTCATCGTACCAATCTGTTCCTACTTTATTTGCCTTGGTAATATTATAAAAATTAGCTGTTGGAGAGTAATTGTATAACTTCGGATCGGTTAACGGATCCCCTTCCATTCTACCTGCTGGAATTATATAGTCAGGAATAATTGGTGTAGCACCATTGCCATAAAGAATATGAATTGGAACTTTACCCGCGTTTTTAGCTTCCAGCCAGAGTAATTCACCATACTCCTGTGTATTCAGCAAATCATAGGCATTGTTAAAGCTACTGAGGCCATAACGTGCTGTAAATGAAACTTTTGTTTTCCCTGCTGATCCGTGTTTGGTGGTTACGATTATAACACCGTTTGCACCACGGGCACCATAGATAGCAGCTGAAGATGCATCCTTAAGAATCGTAATTGACTCAATCTCATTCGGATTGATCCCTGATAATCCAGTTGGTACTCCGTCAATTATAAACAACGGGGAGTTGTTGTTTATAGTACCCAAACCACGAATGTTGATTAAAGCACCACCACCAGGAATGTGTGTATCTATGACAGATATCCCGGAAGCCTTACCTTGCAAACGGGTAATGGCGTTGGATGAGGTTCCCTCAGACAATGAAGCGGCATTAACTGTTGAAACCGCACCTGTAAGAGATTTCCTTGTCTGTGTTGAATAACCGACAATCACAATCTCATCCAGAGTTGAAATGCTTTCAGCAAGTACCATGTCAACAAAAGTCTGGGTTCCAACGGTTATTTCCTGAGTGGTATATCCGATAAAGGAAAAGATGAGTACTGTATTCTCATTTTGTATAGCGATTGAGTATTTTCCATTTGCATCAGAAATGGCACCAACGATTGTACCTTTAACCTGGATATTAACCCCCGGTAATGGGCTTCTGGTTTTATCGGTAACAGTACCTGTTATTTGTTTTTGCTGAAGTTCAGTTCGTGATACAATAGCAAGTAAGTTATTGCCCAGGGGATCTGTGGTTAATAAGATTTTCCTGTCAAAAACTGCGTAATTGACATTAGTCCCTTTAAATAATTCAGGTAGAATATCGGTAATCAGTTTATTTTCTGCCTGGATATTAACAACTCTGTTGACATCAATCTGTTTCTGATTGAAGATAAAATAGAATTCACTCTGCCTTTCTATTTCATCCATTACTTGTTCAAGACTTCTGTTCTCCAT
>JBGOZX010000078.1:0-19365 GCA_041480425.1 Bacteroidia bacterium | reverse complement strand
TTTTTTTCTCCTTTCCTTATCGACTTTTGAATTCGAATAATCCCGTGAAACAGGTAAATAAACACTAAAGACTGATCCTTCATTTTCTTTGCTTGATACCAGTATCTTCCCTTCCATTTCTGAAACTATGCCATGAACCACTGATAACCCCAGGCCGGTTCCTTTTCCAACTTCCCTGGTCGTGTAGAAAGGTTCGAAGATTCTTTGCACAAGAGATTGATCCATCCCTGTTCCTGTATCCCTAAAAGTCAGAAGGGTATACTCATCGGCTACAATATCCTTGTCTATTATCTGTTTTATAAGTTTCCCGTCAACCACATCCAAATTTACTGTTAATGTACCTGCTTTTCCCTCCATAGACTGGATGGCATTTGTCATAAGATTAAGAAAGACCCTGAATAACTGAGTCGGATCTGCAAATACATTTGGATTTACTTTTGGTATTTCTGCTTTTATAGTGATGTCGGAAGGAGTAGCTGATTTTACAAATCCGATTGTTTCTTTTAAGATTTCATAGACGCTTACAGATATTTTTTCCTGTTCAACCTGCCTGCTGAAGGTAAGTATCTGGTTTGTAAGAGACCTGGCTTTATAAACTGCTGATAATATTTTTCCTGTTTTTCCGTAAGAGAGAGAACCTTTCGTAAGATCATCCCTCAACATTTCTGCATATCCCGATATTGTCGCAAGTATATTATTAAAATCGTGGGCAATTCCTCCGGCAAGTACTCCTATTGTCTCGAGCCGCTGAGCCTGCAGAAGACGATTCTCAAAGTTTGTTTCCATCTTCCGGAATTCCTTTTTCATCTCAACGGCTGCCTTCTCTGATTGTTTAAGGTCACTGATGTCAAATGTTTCAGCCAGAAGGTGAGTTACTTCACCCTTATTGACCTGAACGGGCCTGAAGACCACCTCAAAATATCTTTTGCCCGACTTGGGAGTATTAAATGAAGCTTCATACTTTACCGTTTTTCCTGTGAAACACAAATCAATATTTTGCTTTATCTTATTCTGAAAAACTGCTGGCCCCCATACATCGCCAAGTGATTTTCCTATAAATGATTCTCTCACTCCCTTATGCGCACTGCAAAAGGTTGAATTTACCTTCTCGTAGAGATAATTACGGTTAATAATGCTGACCATCGACCTTGAATTGTTTACAATCTGATCCGAAAAAAAATTTTCTTTTTCAAGATATTTCAGATTTTTCGTATAATCCGGGATGTTAATTTTTCTCTTCACTTATTAACTGTTTGAAAAAATCCAAATATTTAAGTAAAATTATGCTATTAATTTATATCCAGATTAAATGCTTTTTTAAGATCCTTCAGAACCGGGTATTTTGAAACCAGATGGTTATATTTCTGCTCATCGGAATATAATATCTCATTTGTCTCAGAAAGATCCACAATTGTTTCAATATCAACATCTTTCATGATAAAACGATTTGCCAGGAAGCTGATAAGTTTGTGTTTGTAGTTTTCTACAAACAGATCTTTCTGAGCTGCATTACTCAAATGTATTCTGATGATCTGATCATTTTCCACCTCAGGTTTGATGGATTTAAACATGCTGATAATCCGTGTCCCTTCACCTTTCAGTTGATCTGTAAACTCAAGCCAGGCAGCATTGAAAGCCACAGGGTTGAATTCCTCTTTTGGCCCTGAATGCTTTATCATTAAAGGTTCATCAACCGAATAAACCGGAATTTCAGAAGATTTTTTTTCTTCTGAAATGATGTCTTTTATCGAAAATGATTTTAAAGGTTTTTCAACAACAGGTATATGTTTACCAGGTGATTTTTCCGGCCGCCCGGACGGCAATTCTGAAGGCTGGTTAGCCTGTCGTATTATTTCAGATTTTGAAAGAAGAGGAAGATCTTCTTCCTTCTTTTCAATTTTTTCTATATCAGACTTTTTTTTTTCATCATCTTCCGCCGGTCTTTCTGATAAAAGACATAAACGGATCAATGATAATTCAACATGCAGACGCGGATTCTTGCTTGTCTTATAGGAAATATCGCAATTACTTCCTATTTCAAGGGCCTTGTATAAAAAATCTTCAGGACTTATTTTTGTCTGTTGAAGGTATCTTTGTTTAACAACGGGGGTAGCCTCAAGAAGACGTAAAGTAGCTTCATCCTTGCTGACCAGAAGGTCGCGAAGGTGGATGTTCAGTCCCGAAACAAAATTATGACCGTCAAATCCCTTCTCAAGTATCTCATTGAAAGTCAGTAACACCGATGAAACATCTCCCCTTAAAGCGCCATCAACAGTTTTAAAATAATACTCATAGTCGAGTACGTTGAGGTTTTCAATGACATCCTTATATTTGATCTGTTTACCACTCAGACTAACAATCTGATCGAATATCGAAAGAGCATCCCTGAGAGCCCCATCGGCTTTCTGTCCAATTATGTGAAGTGCTTCTTCCTCAACGCTTATTCCCTCATTATTTGCCACATATGTCAGGCGTCCGACAATATCTTCAATTCTTATCCTGTTGAAATCGAATATCTGGCAACGTGAAAGAATAGTTGGAATGATTTTATGTTTTTCAGTAGTAGCCAGAATAAATATCGCATGGGAAGGTGGTTCTTCAAGCGTCTTTAGAAATGCATTGAATGCCGTTGAAGAAAGCATATGTACTTCATCAATTATATAGATGCTGTATTTTCCGATCTGGGGCGGTATCCTAACCTGGTCGGTCAGGCTCCTGATGTCATCAACTTTATTATTTGAGGCAGCATCAAGTTCATGGATATTAAAAGATCTCAGGGTATTAAACGACAGGCATGATTCACATTCGTTACAGGCTTCAGAATTATCTTTCAGGTTACTGCAATTAATGGTTTTGGCAAATATCCTTGCACAGGTTGTTTTTCCTACCCCTCTTGGTCCACAGAACAAATATGCCTGTGTAAGATGTTTGTTTTTAATGGCACCTTTCAGGGTATTTGTAATTGAATCCTGGCCAACCACCATATCGAATGTTGCCGGGCGGTATTTTCTGGCTGAAACTATGAAGTTTTCCATAAAGTTTTACTCTTGTTCCACTCAAAAATGTTGCGATACAAATATAGTTAAAATGCTCTCGTTATAAAATGCAGTAAGGAAATTAACAGGATTAAGAAGGTTCAAATATTACGAACCCAATAACATGAAGTAATTTTCTGTCAATTAATTTTTGTTTAAAAAAAAATATTGTACTTTTGCGAGCCAAAATCATTAAACTAATAGACAATTAATTACTATGTTGAATCAGTACGAAACCGTTTTCATTGCAACTCCCGTTTTATCTGAGAACCAGATGAAGGAAGCGGTACAGAAATTCAAGAAGGTCATAACCGATAACAGCGGGGAGATCGTTCATGAAGAGAACTGGGGCCTTAAAAAACTGGCCTATCCCATTCAAAAGAAATCCACAGGATTCTACTATCTGATAGAATTCAAAGGAACAGGTGATCTGATCGAGAAACTTGAAGTCCAATATCGTAGAGATGAAAGGATCATCAGGTTTTTAACATTCAGGATGGAAAAATTTGCTGTCGAATATGCAGAAAAGAAAAGGAAACAAAAAGAATCTGGAAAATTGAAGGAGGAATAAAATATGGCACAGAACGAATCAGAAATCAGATATTTGACTCCGCCGACTGTAGAGGTCAAAAAAAAGAAATACTGCCGTTTTAAGAAAAACAGGATCCGCTATATTGATTACAAAGATCCTGAATTCCTTAAGAAATTTTTAAATGACCAGGGGAAAATTCTCCCACGAAGAATAACAGGTACTTCACTTAAATATCAAAGGAAAGTGGCTAAAGCCGTAAAAAGAGCCCGTCATATAGCTCTTCTTCCTTACGTTACTGATCTTTTAAAATAAGGAGGATTTAATATGGAAATTATTTTAATACAGGATCTTAATAAACTTGGGCAGAAGGACGATCTGGTCCATGTAAAAGAGGGTTATGGAAGAAATTTCCTTATCCCAAAAGGTTATGCAATTGCCGCTACATCCTCAGCTAAAAAAATGCATGCTGAAAATCTCAGGCAGAGAGCCCATAAAGAGGAGAAAATAAAAATTGCTGCCCAGGAAATTGCGACCAAACTGGCTGATGTCAAGCTAGTTGTTGGTGCAAAAACAAGTTCCTCAGGTAAGATCTTTGGTTCAGTAAATACAATTCAGATAGCTGAAGCACTTAAGGAAAAAGGATTTGAAATTGACCGCAAGAATATTACGCTTCCCGAAGATCAGATTAAAGAAGTTGGTAAATATAAAGCTATTATCAAACTGCACAGGGAAGTAAAAGTTGAAGTTGGTTTTGAAATAGTTGCAGAATAAATAAGTATCACAAAATAAGCTGTCGGAATTGACAGCTTATTTTATTTCACAGCAATAGTCTCTATTTCGATAAGTGCACCCATTGGCAACTCCTTTACAGCAAAGGCAGCTCTTGCAGGTTGGTTTTCGAAATAATATTTTGCATACACTTCGTTCATAGCCTTAAAATTTGCTATATCACTCAAAAGACATGTTGATTTCACAACTTCCACAAAGCTGAATCCTGCTTCGTGAAGAATTGCTTCAATATTCCTCAATACCTGTTGCGTCTGTACAGTGATATCACCATCAACCAGTTTACCAGTCGCAGGATCAATCGGTATCTGCCCCGAAATATAGAGAGTCCCGTTTATTTCGACAGCCTGGCTGTATGGACCAATTGCAGCCGGGGCGTTCGGTGTATTAATAATCTTTTTCATACTTATGTTATCTTCTATTTAATAGGTATCGTGGAAATCTTTACGACGCTGGTATTTCAAATCAGAGAGAACTGCAGCTTTGACCCTTATCGTGAAGTCCCACATTTTCATTGAACCGTTTGGAACCCAGTTGAAACTCATCTCCCAGCAATGCAGGTCACGCGTAATTCCAATTTGTGTCATCGTGATCTCCTTCATGGTAAAGTCGTAACCGCTTGTGTAAGTAACCGCCATCTTTTTTGTCAATGTGACATTCCCATTAAATGAAAGGGTCTGGGTAACCAGCGATTTAAACCCGGGTTTTGAGTAGTTCAGGTTATACCTTACATTCATAGACCATGGGACATTAAAAACAGAATAGCCATACTCATCTGTCAGAACACTCGCCTGATTCTTATTTCCTATTTCATTTATACCTGGTTCCTGATTTGAACCAGGTGTCAATTGTCTGGTCCCCTGCTGTGGTAATCCTCCCGTATTTTTCTTTGTCTTGTCGCTTTTAAGCAATTCACCGAGATCGAAATCGAGGCTTACCGAGAAATTTGTCAGTCTCATAAGTTTCTTATTCTGCGTATATGCAAAAGTGCTGATCGGTCTGCCGAGCTTATTAAGACCATAAAGTGAAAAGCTGCTGTTTGCTGAAATATTAAAGCTCTTAAAAAGCGTAGTTCTCATAACCATTGCAATTGGAGCCCATTTCATAGAATCAGCAAAGACATTATATGATGTTGTAATCCCCAGGTTATCAATAATTTTGACTTTCTTAGGTTTACCGGTAGTATCATTTTTCTCATATACTTTAGCCTCAATGATGTTCATAAGACTAAAAGAAATTCCACTGCTTCGCCTTGATAATGAAGGTGTTCCGAATATACTACCCTCAAATATCGAATATTCGTTCGTCCTTCCGGATGTATCAACCTGAACAGTTCTGTACATATCAGTACTAAGTCCCGGAATCGAAGGAATATAGCTAAACCCAATCGATGGTTTGATAACATGACGTATTGCCTGGATCCTCGATTCAGGTTTAAAAGTATACATACCATAAATCTGCGGATTAAAGCTTGCACTGATTGATGGATTTATTGCCTGTCCGTAAAAGAATCCACGGGCAGTATCAGAAATTACTTTAGGCCCTATTTCACCAGTCTCAGGATTTTTGTAGTTAGGAACCCATTTTTTTGAGTACTTTTGGGTATAAAGAACCCCGTTATAAGAGACTTGCGGAGAAATTGAAAAGTTCCTGAAAGGTCGGAACTGAAGGCTCAGTGGAGCTTCATGTTTGAAACCGCTTCTCATGTTTTTCCAAACCTCATTAGTGAACAAGAGGCTGTCATAGGTATTGATCTGGTTATCAATTGAGGCCGAGTATTGGAACTGAAGTTCCTGATACCATTTTTTTGTTCCGGAACTTTTCTTACCCTTAAATGGATATAATCTGCTGGCATTAAAACTGACCTTCGGCAGGTTAAGGCTTACTGTTTTGTTCCTGACGTTCTGACTATGGTTCGCGCTGACCGACAGATTGAAAGGAGTTCCCTCCCAGTTTTTTGAATAGCTTACACTCGACTGCCGTTGAGTGGTGACATGTTCAGCAACCGTGTAACTATTGGTTTTATCATAGCCGCTTGAACTCATATTGACACTGGCGGAAAATCTTGACCCCGGCCGGGCTTTTGCATCCTGAGTAAAGGTCCATCCAAGCTTGTAGTTTGAAATTTTGTTATAATCAGGCAATCCTTTATGCCCGGAAATGTTATTTGCATAACTGAATGAGAAATTTCCACTGTACCTGTACAATTTGTTATAGTTAGTTATAGCAGTAACCATCCATGTTCCATTAGTATAAATGTTCCCTTTAAGGGCTAGGTCAAAATAATCGTTCAGGGCAAAGTAATAGCCGCCCTCTGTGAGTGCATACCCACGTTGCTGTTCCTGGGCTATCTTCGGAATCAGAATACCCGAGGCAGCCTTTTTTGTCTGGATTGGGAAAAATCCGAATGGGATGGCGACCGGTAAAGGAATTCCTTCAAGAACAAGATTGCCGGGGCCGGAAATAATCTTTTTTCCAGGGTAAACTTTTGCCCTCGGAAGATTTATATAGAAATGGGGTTCAACAGCATCACAAGTAGAATATGTGCTCTTTGAAATATTTGATGTACCGTCTTCAAGAAGTTTGGTGACTGCACTTCGCAGTAATCCGTCTTCCTGCTTCGTTACAATATTATAAACAATGGCTTTACGCGTTATAAAATTGTATATCAGAGAATCAGATTCAAACTCCTGCGATCCTTCCTTAAAAACAGGTCTTCCCTGAACTTTACCTGAAGTGTCCCTTCTTCCGGCCGCATAAACTGTGTTAGTCTTCATATCAAAAACTATTGAATCAGCCTTTATCTCAATATCCCCATATGTAACAACTGCTTTTTCTGTAAGGATTGCCTTTCTGTTAACCAAATCATTTTTCTTGGAACCAACCGAATTGTAGGTTACTTTTTTGTCAATGGAATTTTGGGAGTTATGTTTCAGGCTTTTTATAAGTGTATCTGCGACTATTGTGTCCTGCCTTACCAGATTAGTATCAGAAACGGATTTGCCTTCCTGAGAGAACAACGTTAAGAATTGACCCATCACGAGGAACACTACAAGTAACCGCTTTTCTTTAAAAAAATACAACTTTAATACTATTTTTGTACAGTTTTTGTGTGACGTCGGGATGTCAGGCGCAAAACTAATTAAAAAAATATGAACTAAATATGGGTACAGGAATTAAAAACGGCAAACTTCATACCAATAATATATGTAATCTGAAATTACTTTTTCTTGTTTCAATTTCAGTAATCATTTCAGGGTTATCACAATTACTGGCATATGAAAAAACATGGGTGATTGTGATTGATGCCGGCCATGGTGGTAAAGATCCCGGAGCGCTCGGATCGTTCATGAAGGAAAAGAATATAACTCTTCCGATTGCGCTTAAAACAGGTGAGTATATTGAACAAAACATTAAAAATGCCAGGGTTCTTTATACAAGAAAGACTGATGTATTTGTTGATTTAAGGGACAGGGCTGATTTTGCAAATAGAAACAAAGCCGACCTTTTTATTTCGATACATGCTAACTGGGCAGGTACTAAAAATATAAAAGGAACGGAGACATATATTATGGGATTGGCCAAGGATGAGCAAAACCTTGAGGTGGCTATAAAAGAAAATGAGGTTATGCTACTGGAAGATGACTTTTCGACAAAATACGAAGGATTTGATCCTAAATCGCCTGAATCATATATAATGTTTACCCTGATGCAGAATATCTTTCAGGAACAAAGTACTGGCCTCGCCTCCAATATACAAAATCAATTTAAAGACCGGATAAGCAGAATTGACAGAGGCGTTAAGCAGGCCGGTTTCTGGGTCTTATATATGACAACAATGCCCAGTGTTCTGATAGAAACGGGATTTATCACCAATCCTGAGGAGGAGAAATATCTTTGCTCAAAAGAGGGTCAGGACTATATTTCATCAGCCATTTTCAGAGCATGCCGTGATTATATTAATGATGTTGATAAAAAAAGCAGGATTTCTACAACCAGGGATCAGGAAACTGTTCCCGTAAGTGATACTTTTACTCCTATAAAAAATGCGGCCGGAGAACTTTCTTTTATGATACAGATTGCAACTTCTGCCGGAAAAAAAGAACTAAAACCAGAAAACTTCAAAGGGATTAAAGATGTAATTGAGCTAAGTACTCAGGATAGGTACAGATATGCAACCGGAAATTTCATAAACTATTCAGATGCTGTGGAATACAGAAAAAAAATAGAAACAATTTTCCCCGATGCATTTGTAATTGCGGTAAAAGACAACAAAATATTACCTTTACAGGAAGCATTGGAACAAAAAAAGAAAAAATAAAACCTGCCATTAAATGAAAAAGATCTCAAACGAAGTTAAGGTTGGTGCAACAGCTTTAATAATTATATTGGTGTTTATCTGGTTATACAATTTTCTTAAGGGAAAAGATTTTTTCAGCAACTCGGCGCATTATTATGCTGTTTATGATAAGGTAGGCGGGCTTGCTGAATCGAGTCCTGTTGAAGTCAATGGGTATAAAGTCGGGGTAGTACAATCAATAAAATTTATTGACGCTGTAAGTGGCAGGCTTCTGGTTGTATTAACAGTTGATAGAAATTTTAAGTTACCAAAAAATACTATTGCAGAAATAACAACTGCAAGCCTGGTGGCTGGAATGAAAGTACGATTTGTTTACGGGGAAGGGCCGGGAACATATTCTGATGGTGATACCATTCCCGGACGTCTTGCTGAGTCGTTGATTACAAAAATGGAAAATGAACTGATTCCAGTGAAAGACAAGATAATGAATCTGATTACTGTACTTGATTCTGTAATAAGTTCAGTAAATGAGATTATGGATCCTCAGTTCAGGAAGAACCTGAGCAGCAGCGTTGCCAGTCTAAGCAATACTGCAAAAAGCCTTGATGAAGTGATTGGATCAGAAGAGAAAGAACTCAAAGCCACTCTTGAGAATATCAATAAGTTCACCCAGATGCTCGCCGACAATACAGATAAAATGAGTAATACGTTCAGTAACCTCGAATCAGTTACGGATACACTTGCAGCAGCAGATATCTATAATTCTGTAAAAAATCTGAAGGCCAGCCTTACACAGGCTTCGGAATTGATGGAAAACCTGAATAGTGGTAAAGGTACTGCAGGGCAACTTATGACAAATGACACTTTGTATAAAAATCTCACCAATAGTCTGGAGAGTCTGAACCTGCTTTTACAAGATATGAAGGCTAATCCAAAACGGTATGTCCATTTTTCAGTTTTTGGCAAAAAAAATATCCCGTCAGAATAGGATTTTCATAAAATTCAGATTATCTTGACCTTAATATCCGGAACCGAATTGATGACAAAATAGTCATCATTTTTTTCCGGTTTTGTTGAATTTTGGATAAGAATCTATAATCAATTGTTATACACCAACAAACCAACAAAACTGACTGTATGTTAATGACAATCAATGGTTTAAAATTAATAAAAAAAATATTTTCATAAGTTATTGAGGGTTAAAAACATATACTTTTTTTGAGAAAGTCAAGCAAAAAAAAATTTTTTTTTAATTTTTTTTTTACAAATATTGCTTTCTAAATCAGCTTGACTGGGAGCCTTAAAACCAAAAAACTAACAACCTACATGAATAAGTCACATAATGATGTCTGGAATAACTGTCTGCAAATAATAAAGGATATTATTCCATCCGTCAGTTTCAAAACATGGTTTGAGCCGATAATTCCACTAAAACTTGAAAATAACATTCTTACTATCCAGGTTCCAAGTCCGTTCTTTTATGAATATCTTGAAGAACAGTATATTGATATTCTCAGGAAGACTCTCAGACGAGAGATAGGTGCAGATGCAAAGCTTGAATACAACGTTGTTCTGGAAAATGCCAATTACTCTGATGGAAAACCCTATACTGTAAGATATCCTTCAAGAAATAAAACAGACCTCAATAATAAACCTGTTCAGGTACCCTTTGATGTTACACAACCTTCAATAAAAAATCCTTTTGTCATTCCCGGAATTAAAAAAGTACATTTTGATCCTAAACTTAATCCTGATTATAATTTTAATAATTATGTAGAGGGTGAATGTAACAGACTTGCCAGATCGGCAGGTATTGCAGTTGGTAATAATCCGGGAGGAACAGCTTTCAATCCGCTGATGATTTATGGCGACTCAGGTCTGGGAAAAACACATCTTGCACAAGCCATCGGTATACTTGTAAAGGAAAAACATCCCGACAAGGTTGTTCTTTATGTTAATGCAAACAAATTTCAGACACAGTTCGTTGAGTCGGTCAGAAACAATAACAAAAACGATTTTTTACATTTTTATCAGATGATAGATGTACTCATTCTTGATGATGTTCACGAGTTTGCAGGTAAAGAAAAAACACAGGACACATTTTTTCATATCTTTAATCATATACATCAATCAGGCAAACAACTTATACTTACCTGTGACAGGCCTCCTGTTGAACTGCAGGGTATGGAGCAGAGACTTTTATCAAGGTTCAAATGGGGTCTGCAGGCTGATTTGCAAAGACCAGATTATGAGACCAGACTGGCAATACTGAAGAAAAAAGCATATAATGATGGTATAGAATTACCTGAAGAAATATTCGAATTCCTTGCGGTTAATATCTCTAATAATATCAGGGAACTTGAAGCAGTACTGATATCTCTTTATGCCCAGTCAACCCTTAACAGGAAAGAGATTACTCTTGATCTTGCACGTCAAATGGTTGAGAAGCTCATCAGTACTTCAAGACGTGAAATTACTATTGAGTATATCCAGAAGATCGTTTGCGACTATTATAAGATACCAATTGATCTTATCCAGGGAAAAACAAGAAAGAGAGAGATTGTTCAGGCCAGACAGGTTTCTATGTATTTTTCAAAGAGCCTCACCAAAGCATCTCTGGCAAGCATAGGTTCCCACATTGGAGGTAAAGATCATGCGACAGTTTTACATGCTTGCAAGACTGTTAATAACCTGATAGATACGGATAAACATTTCAGGAACCAGATAAGCGAAATCGAGAAAAAGCTAAAAGTCTGAATATGGATACTAAGAATTTAAAAGAAATGTTTTTCGAAAAATACGGGAACAGGGACGAAAAACCTGTTCTTTTTTTCTCCCCGGGAAGGGTTAATCTTATTGGTGAACATACTGACTATAACGGAGGATTTGTTTTCCCTTGCGCTCTTAACTATGGAACATACCTATGCATACGGAAAATCAAAGAAAACAAACTGAAATTCAGTACTCTTAATTTTAAAGAAGATGAAGAGGTCGATTTGAAGGGATTGTTTATTAAAAAAGGTAAAAAGTGGATTAACTACCCCCTCGGAGTTATAAATGAGTTCATAAAAAGAAATATTAAAATAACCGGTCTTGAGTTTCTCTATTTTGGTGATGTTCCCAATGGAGCTGGTCTTTCATCCTCAGCTTCCATTGAAATGGTAACCGCTGTTGCATTAAATGAACTATTCAATGCAGGTATAGAAAAAATTGACCTCGTAAAAATAGGCCAGAAGGCTGAAAATGAGTTTGTTGGAATGAACTGCGGTATCATGGATCAATTTGCAGTAGGCTTCGGAAGAAAAGACCATGCCATATTTCTAAATTGTGACACTCTGAATTATGAGAATGTTCCCGTCAAACTTGGCGATTGTTCTCTCATAATTACCAATACCAATAAAAGAAGAGGTCTGACCGATTCAAAATATAACGAAAGGCGTGGCGAATGTGAAAAAGCAGTTGAATTACTTCAGGCCTATAAACCGATCAGGAATCTGAGTGAACTTACAACCGGTGAGATAGACGTTCTGGAGAAATATATTAAAGATCCTGTTGTCCGAAAAAGGGCAAAACATGTTATAAGTGAAAATGGCAGGGTAACTGAGGCAGTTAAAGTACTTAAAGAGAATAATATAACTCGTTTCGGAGAACTTATGAACCTGTCACATGATTCGCTAAAGGATGATTATGAAGTCACAGGTATTGAGCTTGATACTCTTGTTTATGAAGGCAGAAAACTTCCCGGAGTATTAGGTACACGTATGACCGGAGCCGGATTTGGCGGATGCACTATCAGCATAGTCAAAAAGGATCTTGTTGCCGGATTCATTTCAAAACTCGCTTTTGTATATCAGAAAAAGACAGGACTGGTACCGGATTTTTATCAGCCGGAGATAGGCGATGGTGCAGGAAGGATTGGATAAGATTAACTATTTCTATTTTTCTTTACCCATCCCAAACCCCTCCGAGAAGGGGATTTTTTATACCTTTTTACTTTTACCTTTTACCTTATTACCTTTTACCTTTAAACGCATTCCTGTCGATGTCTTTTACGCACCTGAATCCGACAGTCGCATTTCTGTCGAATCCAGGTGAAACCATAAGCATGATCTGGGTCTTATCCAGAGGTTGAGGACCTCCCTGAATATACCACCAGCTTGAGTCGGGCCGATAATAGCTCCCTCCCCTGATTATCATAAAGTAATATGATCCGTTAAAATACATATCATTGGTCATCTGCCATACATTACCTACCAGGTCCATAACACCGTAAGGACTCAGGCCTTTTGAGAAAGCATCAACTGGCGTCGGCTTGTCAAAAGCATTATTGCAGGAGGTACCACGAAATTCATCACCCCATGGCCATTTCCGTTTATCAAGACCCTGTGCTGCAAGTTGCCATTCAGCCTGGACGGGCAATCTCTTTGCTGCCCATTTTGCATAAGCTTTCATATCTTCATAACTTACATACACAACAGGATACTTATCCTGACCCTGTTTATAAATACCCGATTGCCAGTGTCTTAAATATCTTGTAGTATCGGCCGGCCTGTAACCTGAACTTACCAGAAAATCGTAGTACTGTAAATTGGTAACCGGATATTTATCGATCAGGAAACTATCAACTCTCGCTGATATGTCACTTACGTCAGGATATGGTATAAAATCCTCACTGGTAGTAACATTAAATGAAAAATCAGTTCCGGGTATCAGTATCATATCCTGGGGAATATCTGTTGCTTCGGGAGTCGGTATAACCTTGCTGACCAACCATGGTTTCCCGCCCTTCAGAATCAGGATATTTTCATCTTTTAACCGATTATTTTCAATAAGTTGTAATACTATTTTCCCTTCATAATAACCAAATATATCCTTTACCCTGATAACAGTATCATTTTTCACCCTGAATTCTTTATACTCAGTCTGATAAGAAGGATTTCCTTTCCATAAAACAATATTGCCTTTCCCCGGACTTTTTATAGCTATTGAATCTCCTTTCAGCTTTGATCTGAGTATATCCGGTAATTCAGCAATACAGTCAACCGATCCCTCATTCCTGGTTCCTGTGAATGAACCAGGCCAACTATCAGCTTTAACCGTAATATAGATTGTTCCATTTTCAATTACAGGGACAATATTTTCGTGATTCCACAACGAAACATAGTGTTTTCCGTCAGGATTATCAGCCTTAAACAGTTTGCCTTCCACTCCTTCCGGTCTCATATTCAATACAGTAAATACTGTTTTTTCACCAGATCGCCATCTGTTCACAAAAACATTATCAAGGGTAGTCTCAATCATCGGTGTCCAATCTTTATCCAGAAATGCATCGTTATTTTGCCTGAGTGTAAATGTAGTACGTGCAAGATACGCCAGATCAACTCTGTAGTTTTCATCTCTGCCACCAGGACGGAACATATTCAGTTCTGTCCCGTATCCATTAAAAAATGCAATTGCAATTTCCCTGTGGATGATATTCTCACCAACATCGCAGACTCTGAAAATTGAGAAATCTGGTTTTATCAATTTATTCAGGTTAAGTTCAGGGCTAAGAAATATAGCATTATGGACACGTCCTGAAATTATACCGGGCATATCTTTGGTAATGGCCATCCCTTCAGAATACATTACAACACCTTTTCTGACACTGTCTGCTGCTGCCTGTAATTCATAGCTGGAGCTGCCCCTGGTATCAAGAACAACTCCGTCAGCTTCTGTCTCCCTAATAAGCTGCGCCATTCCTTTATAATGATCCTCCTTTCTTGTGCTGTTATCCCATGGATTATAGGAAATAAAAAACCTTGTATTGGTCTGACGCAATATTTGAACAAAATTTCTAAGCTGGTCAGTTCCTCCTGGCAGGTCCCTGTACATATCCCACTGGTTGCGCTGATCAAGTCCAAGTCGTGGCCATGTTGGCCAAATGCCATAAGCATCAATATTTCCGAAAAGGTCAATGTCTTTTCTGATGACTTCGGGATAGGTGTATTTACCAGTAAGCCTGTCATAAAACTCTATGTCCCAAGCCATCTGCAGAATTACAAGATAACTCTCCTTTATCCATGCCAGATCTGGTCTTTCATAAAGAGTGTTATCAAATTTTTCGAGATCAAATAAATATCTGTCTCTGAACATCAAACGGAGGCCATTTTGCCAATCGCCTTTGAAAACCTCAGCATAAACTGTATAGAACACTTTTGCATTTGGTGGCAAAACGGTCTGGTATCTTTGCTTTTGTCCTCCTTCAGTTTGCTGGCGTCGGGCAATGGCACAAACTGAGAATCCCTTTTCAGCTTTAAAGGATGAATAACCCATCTCCCATGCATTATCCGGAAGGATTACTCTTACCGGGCGATAACCTGGACGAAACAACCATGCTCTTGCCAGATCCCATGGTCCGTTTCCGGTTATGCTAACTGATTCATTATCTGCCCCAAAAGGAACTACATTACTAATTGAAACCGTATCAGATGAAATATTCTCAAAAATGAATTCACATTTCCAGTATGATGCTGAGAAATCAGAATCTTTAAAGATTATTTTCAGTTTGTTTTCATAAACAAGTGAATACTGGTTTACCTCCTTTATTGCATTGGCATCGTAAGTGGTATATTTTTTATCGTTAAGAAGGAAACTTATAACAGGTTTTGTCCGTATAAGTTTCAGGGTAGTATTATCAGTCAAAGAAATACTATCGGTAACCAAACCTTTTTGGTCGGAAATATTGACTTTAAAAAGTGCCTGAGGAACTGCAGAAAATGGAATGAACAGGCAAAAGAAGAGTATAGTCAATCTGCTAACAAGGTGGCAAGAGGTCATTGACAGAAAATTTTTAGATTATTAATTCAATATTTTTATGCAATTTAAAACTTACATCTCACTAAAAAAATTGTTTTTTATATGAGCTAATGATATGTTCAATAACAGATAAATATATTAATACCTTTTCTTTTAAATAAATATATTGTATTTTTAGGGATGATTCATAAAGCAGATCTGCTAATGCCAAGGCTAATCAAAATATTAAAATTCCTTCTTATATTTTTACTTATCGCTTTGTTCAATTCCTGTGCTCCTGCAAAAAAGAATCCATTTTATGAAAAAAGAATGAACGCTTCCCGGGTTAACGCTTCTCAGCTGGGAAGGAACAGATACTATTTTTCCAAAGACTATCAGAAAAAACTTGTCAAGAGTTATAAAAGAAAAAAAGACTTCTGATTTATTATTCATCACAGAGGAAGGTCAGCCCATCATATGCCATTGTTATTTCAGGAGGTAATTCTCTGGCAACCTTTTTGTAGAGACCCATCTGGTGGCTGACATGCGTAATGAAAGCCTTCTTTGGGGATATTTCCCTGACAAAATCTATTGCTTCTCTCAAACTAAAATGAGAAATATGTTTTTCTTTTCTTAAAGCATTTATAACAAGATATTTAACACCAGACAACTTTCCCTTGGTCTCTTCCGGAACATAGTTTGCATCTGTAATGTAGGCGAAATTCCCAATTCTGAATCCATATACAGGAAGACGATAATGAAATACTCTTAAAGGCAGCAGTTTTATTTCTCTTATATTGAAACCATATTCAGAGATTGAATTCAGTCTCATTTTCGGGATTCCCGGGTATTGGTATTCAGCAAACACGTAGGAATACTCTTTTTTTACTGCTTTCTGTACCCTTTCTTCTGCAAAAATATCAATTGCATCCTGACTTTTATAGTTGAATGCTCTGACGTCATCCATTCCTGAAATATGATCTTTGTGTTCATGTGTGAGAATGATTGCATCGAGTTTTCTGATATTTTCCTTTAACATTTGCTGACGAAAATCAGGGCCTGCATCAAACACTAAGGTTGTCTCTCCTGTTTCAAGAAGAAGAGAAGTTCTGAGTCTTTTATCACGATGATCATCCGAGAGACATGTTTCACATTCACAAGCTATTACAGGTACACCTTGTGAAGTACCGGTACCAAGAAAAGTAATTCTCACAATAGTAATATTTCACAGCAAACCTATATTAAAAATCCGTAACAGCCAACAGGTCTAGCAAATTTTGTTTCCATGAATTTAAGCTGTTTATTTTTTATATTTACAATACTAAACATAACCAATGTGGCCGGAAAGATTTTATTGATACCAGTGACTCTTGGAGGTGATGATTACCAGAAAGTGATACCAGAGAAAGTTCTTGCCCAGACCAGGTCATTGAGATTCTTTGTTGTTGAAGATATCAGAAGTTCCAGAAGATTCTTAAGACTGATAGATAAGGATTTCCCAATAGATGAGTCTGTTTTCTTTGAACTGAATGAGCATACCAGTGACCCTGAAATTGAGCATTACCTTGACCCTGTACTTAAAGGATCAGACATGGGCGTGATGAGTGAAGCTGGTCTTCCGGGTATTGCGGACCCAGGGTCAAAACTTATTTCACTTGCCCATCAGAAAAATATCAGGGTGGCTCCTCTTTCCGGGCCATCCTCAATAATCATGGCACTTATCTCCTCTGGTCTTAATGGTCAGAACTTTTCCTTTAACGGATATCTTCCGGTAAAACCTGCTGACAGATCAGCCAGGCTCAGGGAGTTGGAAAAGAGAGCACATGAAGGTTTTGCACAGATATTTATGGAGACACCTTATCGTAACCAGAGGATGCTCGAATCAATATTGGGGACGTGTAAAGATGAAACAAAACTTTGCATTGCAGCAGATATCACACTTCCTTCCGAATTTATAAGAACCCTGACGATCTCAGAATGGAAGAGAAGTCTTCCGTCGGTTAATGACAGGCTTGTGATCTTTATCCTGCAATAAGTCTATTTTTTACCGGGTCCCGGTTTGATCTTTACAAGCTCAACATCGAAAAGAACCGGGGTATAACCTGCAATATAATAAGTGCCTCCACTTCCGTATGCAAGACTGGAGGGTATAAGGAACAAGGCTTTGCCACCTTCTCTCATATAAGTTATCCCTTCATCAAATCCCTTAATAAGATAGTCTTCATTAACCGGAAAAACCAGGGTATCATCCGTTCCTACATTTGTATCGAAAACGGTTCCGTTTAGAAGTTTCGCAGTATAAAATGTATAAGCAGTATCGTGTGTTTCAGTAACTGGTCCTGTACCGGTCTCAACATCAAGATAATATAACCCGCTTGGTTTAAGTTCGAAATTAAGAGAAGGATTGCTGTTCAGGTATGCCTGTATTTGGGCTGCTTCCTCCTTCTCATATTTTTTAGAAGGGTTGCATGATGCTAAGGAGATCAGCATTAAACCTGAAAATATAACATAAAACAAAAGATTATTTTTTCGTATCATAGGTTAAAGTTTATGTTAAATACTCATTCCTCAAAAATCATTCCAGTTTATTTTCGCGCAAGATACTAATTGTATAAACAATCGTTGTTCTGGGAGGAATCTTTTTCCCATCTCCAACCAGACCATAAGCCAGAAAAGGCGGTAAAATGAAGACAGCTTCAGCTCCGGATTTTAATAATCTGAGGCCCTCATTCAGTCCGGGCTCTATTTCACTTCTACCAAGAATAACTTCCTTTGGGCCCAGAAATTCTGATGAATAGCATTTTGTACCGTCAAGCAGAGAACAATCGTAGTTCATTACTACCCTATCATTATCCTTGAAAAAATCTCCCGTTCCCTTATTTTTAATAAGGTACCATAGACCTGTTGGTGATTCACTCATCTTCAGATCTTTCCTTTCAATATAATTCCCGATTCTTTCCCTGTCTTTCTGAATAAGATACCTGTTAAGGTCAGCCATTTCATTCTTGCCAGGTCGCGGAGTTAAATTTCTCTTATCCTGGTTTGAATTGCACGAAATATATACAGATAGAAAGAAAATAGATACTATTATGTTTATTTTCATGGAATTAGTGCTGGTCTTCGAGCATCCAGGAATTTTCTTTTAGAACCTTCAGGAAATATTCAATAGTGTTTTCCAGCGTATCAAAATACTCCCCTCCTGAGGCATTCAGATGTCCTCCACCGGAAAAATATCTTGCAGCAAATTCATTTACAGGGAATTGTCCTTTTGAACGGAAGGACAATTTAATAAAATCATCCTTTTCGATAAAAAGAACCGAAAAATCTATTCCTTTAATCGATAATGGGAGATTTACAAATCCTTCTGTATCACCTTTCACATGATTATACTCCGAAAGATCTTTTTTTGTCAGGAAGGTATAAGCAGTTTTATACTCAGGAATTACTGTCATCCTTTTGTTCAGAGCAAACCCCTGAAGTCTCATCCGGTCAGCAGAATAATTATTATATATTAAATTGAGTATTTTCCCCTTTTCAATTCCAAAATCAACAAGGTCAGCAACTATTCTGAATGTTTTGCCTGTATATGCCCCATGCTCAAAATTAGCTGTATCAGTAATTATCCCCACATAAAGTGCCTCAGCATAAGATTTGTTAAGCAACGGCTTCCCGTTTAAAGCGCAAACAATTTCATATACTAGTTCAGCTGTGGAACATTTCGAAGGATCCGAAATGATCAGTTTGGCAATATCGATAGGATCAAGGTGATGATCAATGATTACTTTTTCTGCAGTTGATTCAGCGATAAATTTTTCTGCCTCCCCGAGTCTGTTTGGCTGATTAAAATCAAGCATCACAATCAGGTCGGCTTCTTTTATAAGCTTAATACATTCTTTCCTGTTTTTAATAAATATATTTATAAGCTCCGCCCCGTC
>JBGOZX010000077.1:0-19408 GCA_041480425.1 Bacteroidia bacterium | reverse complement strand
CTGAGGAAAATCTATTTTGCATCTTTATTAAATGATAGACAAATCTAAATAATTTTTAACCTCCTGAATTCCTTCCAACATATAATTTTATCCCTTCTTGCCCTTGATTCATGTTATTTTAATAACATTGCAAAAAATATTTTTTTTTCTGATCTTTAATGATTACGAATCAAGGAAAACTGACTTATCATGAGAAAATGGCGAATTGAAGATTCTGCAGAACTTTACAATATCAATGGCTGGGGTGTTGATTATTTTTCAATTAACCAGAAGGGAAATGTTGAAGTTACTCCTTCGAAAAATGGTGTTTCGGTGGATCTGAAAGAGCTTCTTGACGAATTGATGCTTTCCGATGTTTCAACACCTGTACTGATAAGGTTCCCTGATATACTTGATGACAGGATAATAACTATTTCAAAATGCTTTAAATCAGCCTCCGAAGAGTATGGATATAAAGCCCAGAACTTTATTATCTATCCGATAAAAGTAAACCAGATGCGTCCTGTGGTTGAGGAGATTGTAAGTCACGGGAAAAAATTCAATATCGGCCTGGAAGCCGGATCAAAGCCGGAACTTCATGCCGTTATTGCAATTAATACTGATCCAGGGTCGCTTATAATATGTAACGGTTATAAGGATGAAGATTATATCGAGCTGGCACTGCTTGCTCAAAAGATGGGCAAACGTATATTTCTTGTAGTTGAAAAACTCAATGAACTTAAACTGATAACTACTATAGCTAAACGTCTGAAAGTCAAGCCTAACCTGGGTATTCGTATCAAGCTGGCAAGTATTGGCAGCGGAAAATGGGAAGATTCCGGAGGAGATATCAGTAAATTCGGACTGACATCGAGCGAGTTGCTTGAAGCCATTGACTTTATTGAGAAAAATAAGATGAGGGATTGTATTCGTCTTATTCATTTCCATATCGGAAGCCAGGTAACTAAAATACGTCGTATCAAAGTAGCCTTAAGAGAGGCTTCAGAGTTCTATGTTCAGTTGCGTAAAATGGGTTTTAATGTTGAATTTGTTGACATCGGAGGCGGCCTGGGAGTTGATTATGACGGAACAGGTTCATCAAACAGTGAAAGTAGTGTAAACTATACCATACAGGAATATGTAAATGACTCCATTAGTACATTTGTTGATGCCAGTAATAAAAACAATATACCTCATCCAAATGTAATAACAGAATCGGGCCGGTCGCTGACTGCCCATCATTCCGTTCTGATATTTGAAGTTCTTGAAACTACAACTCTTCCCTCCTGGGATGAAGAAGAGGTTGTCAATGAGCATGATCATGAACTGGTTAAGGAACTTTTCATTTTATGGGATAATGTAAATCAGCCCCGAATGCTTGAAACCTGGCACGATGCACAGCAAATCCGTGAGGAAGCTCTCGACAGGTTCAGTCTCGGCCTGATTGACCTGAAAACAAGGGCTCAGATAGAAAGGCTCTTCTGGTCAATAGCACGTAAGGTATATCAGCTCGCCAATGTTACCAAACATGTGCCTGATGAACTCCGGCAAATATCAAGGATACTTTCTGATAAGTATTTCTGCAATTTTTCGCTTTTCCAGTCCCTTCCTGATGCATGGGCTATTGATCAGATATTTCCTATTATGCCCATTCACAGACTTAATGAAGAGCCGCTACGATCAGCCACTATCCAGGATATGACATGCGATTCAGATGGTAAGATCGATAATTTTATTGCAACACATAATTCCTCGCACCATCTTCCTGTCCACTCACTCAGAGGCAAAGAACCTTATTATCTGGGTGTATTCCTGGTAGGTGCATACCAGGAAATTCTCGGGGATCTGCATAATCTTTTCGGTGATACAAATGCAGTTCATGTATCTGTAAATGAAGACGGTTATAAAATCGACCAGGTAATCGATGGGGAGACAGTCGCTGAGGTGTTGGAGTATGTGCAGTATAACTCAAAGAAAATGGTTCGCACTGTTGAATCGTGGGTTACTACTTCTGTAAAAGCCGGAATCATTACGTTGGAGGAGGGTAAGGAGTTTTTATCTAATTACCGGTCAGGATTATACGGATATACATATCTGGAATAGAAAAAATCATTTTAACTCTCCCCTACGCTCTTCTCTTAGTTTTTGCACCTCATCCCCCGGCCCCTTCTCCTATAGGGGAGAAGGTGAGTAAGAAACAGGATATCAGTTTATTAGCTCCTCTCTCTTGGGAGAGGGGTTGGAGTGAGGTAAGATAAAAAGGGAAGAGGTTGGTTGAGGGTTTTATCTTTTACACATAAATTATGTTTCTTTTTTAGTTCAGGATAGAAAATATTTTTTAACTTAACATTCTTATTTCGATTTTAACTGATCGTAGAACATTAACCATTAAATTAATTTAACTATGAGCGAATCTACATCTACATTCGATTTTAATGTGTTTATTAAGGAATCAAAAGAGGTCCTTGTAAATCCGAAATCTTATTTTTCAACCATGAAGACCACCGGTGGTCTGGTAGAGCCTTTGATTAAGGCTCTGATTTATGGCGCTCTGGCAGGAGTAATTGTTTTTCTCTGGAGTATTATCGGGCTGGGAGCTGTGAAAGCAGGTTTTTTAGGTGGAGCGATTGGTGTAATGGCCATTGTAGGTTATATAATTGGTGCATTGATTGGCTTATTTATTGGTGCAGTGATTCTTCTTATTATTTCTTCGATATGTAAGGGAAGTACTGAATTTGAGGCTAATGTCAGGGTTACTGCAGCTGTGATGGTTATTATGCCGGTTAGTACACTCCTGGGATTTACAATGGGGCTTAATACCTATCTCGGAGTAATAGTTTCCCTGGCTGTAAATCTTTTTGCTTTATGGCTTCTCTATCATGGACTGGTTGAAGCTCTTAAGGCAAAACCGGAAACTTCTAAAATTGTAATGTACATCCTCGCAGCGTTATTCGTCCTCTTTATGATCATTGGAATGGGAACCAGGAATAAAATGAATAAGTATATGAATAATTTTAATAATGAGGATGTTAAAGAGCTAATGAAAGATACCGAATAGAACTGGAATATTTTTAAAAATTTTCAGCGCCAGGTTATAAAAATGCGTACTACAATGACCTGGCGTTTGTTTTTCCATCTGATCATAAGGATATAAAATATCCGGCTTTCAGGAAATAAGTAATCTTTGAATTTTTATCTTTGTCTGTTTTTTATCAACCTGCTTTAATCTGATGCTTTGAAATGAAGTCAGGGAGGGTTTTGATTTAGCTATATGAAAAACTGGTTATTTTCCAGAAATATATTTGTGGTCCTGCTATATAGGATTTTATTGCTTATGTTCCTTTTTTCATTATGCCGGATAGGTTTCTATCTGTTTAATTTAAAGATGTTTCCTGATGTACCTGTTACCCAATTGTTAACAATATTTAAGGTAGGCTTACTTTTCGATATTTCAGCAATAGTTTATATCAATCTGATCTTTATATTTTTTAATATAATACCACTGGAAATAAGGTATAATGATATCTACCAGGGCGTTTTGAAGTATTTTTTCTTTATTACAAACGGAATTGCAATTGCCATTAACGCAGGAGATTTCGTTTACTACAGATTTGTTTTCAAGAGAGCCACCTCAGATGTTTTCCAGACATTTGAACATGAATCAAACCTTGCCCCATTGTTCTTTAAGTTCCAGATCGATTACTGGCCGGTCGTTTTGTTTACACTATTACTGATTTTCCTTATGGTTCTGCTATATAATCAGGTCAGGTTAATCAGACCTGCACCCGGGAACAGAATATCCTATTATCTTTTAAATATTATATTAATACCTGTTATTATAGGTATGACTGTCATTGGTGCAAGAGGTGGTTACAGACATTCAACACGCCCGATCAGTATAAGCAATGCAGCAAAATTCGTCGAAAATCCCCGCGATGTTGCAATAGTTCTTAATACTCCCTTTAGTCTGTTCAGGACCTTTAACAAGAAATCATTAGTCAGATATGAATTCTTCGATAATAAAAATCTTAACCAGATGTATAATCCGCATTATATTCCATCTGGTACTGCTCCATTTAAACAGGATAATATTGTAATAATTATTCTCGAAAGCTTTGCGAGAGAATATATTGGTGCTTTAAATAAGGATCTTGAGGGTGGAACTTATAAAGGCTATACTCCGTTTATAGATTCACTTATCAATAGCAGCCTCACTTTTGATGTTTCTATTGCCAATGGTAAAAAATCGATCGAAGCAATGCCTTCAATATTTGCTTCTGTACCATCGCTTGAAACACCATATACAATTTCACATTACGCAAATAACACAATTAACGGTTTGCCCGGAATGCTAAAATCCAAAGGTTACTATTCTGCATTTTTCCATGGCGCACCCAACGGATCGATGGGATTTGATTCATTTTCAAAAATGGTCGGATTTGACGACTATTTTGGTCTTGATCAATATCCCGACGAAAAAGATTTTGATGGTATATGGGGAGTTTGGGATGAGCCTTTCTTCAGTTTTTTTGCCAGTAAACTGAACAGCTTCAAACAACCTTTCCTTGCTTCCATATTCTCTATTTCATCACATCATCCCTTTAAAGTTCCTGAAAAATATAAAGACAAATTTCATAAAGGTCCTGCCCCGATTGTGGAAGTTGTCGGTTATACCGACTATGCCTTAAGGGAGTTTTTCAGTGAAGTTCGTGATCAACCCTGGTATAACAACACTCTGTTTATTATTACGGCAGATCATACCAATGAGTCAATACTTAAAGAATTTCAGAATGATTTCGGTTCGTACAGCGTCCCGATTATATTCTTCAAACCGGGAAGCGATATCCATGGACTTAAAAAAAGGATAGCCCAGCAGATTGATATCATGCCAACCATTTTAAGTTATCTTAATTTTGACAGGGAATATATTGCCTTCGGAAATAATCTTTTAGATGATTCCTATGAGTCATTCGCCTTTAACACTTCCGGTAGCACCTATCACCTTTATATGAAAGATCACATACTTGAGATGATAGACATTAAACCGGTTGGCTTATTTAACTATAAGAATGACAGGTTTCTTGAAGTAAACCTGCTGGACAAAAATACAGATCTCCAGAAACAGATGGTGGAAAAGCTTAAAGCTATCATACAGACCTATAATAGTCGGTTGATCGACAATAATATGGTTGCCACAAAGCAGGAATAAGGTTTTTCAATCACATGAAACATTTTATTATCTTTGAATTGAACTCCCATATTTGAACTTAACCATCATGTTGAAGCAATTCTTTTCGCAAATAAACCGCTTCCGGGTCGACCGTCCGGGTTTGGCTGCCATAAGGCGGGTTACTTTAGTTGATGCCCTTCGGGGCTTTGATCTTTTCTGGATCATCTGTAGGAGATTGGTATCGCTTCATCAGAGCTCTTGGTGGGTTTGGTGTACTCTACCTAATTCTGTGGCAGATGTATAAGCATAAAATATTCATAAAAATTTAGATAATCAGAATCAACATTATTAAAAGCTTAAACAGACCTTTACAATTTATAAAACCAGAATTATGAAATCACGTCGTCAGTTTTTGAAGTTAACAGGCACAGGAATAGTTGCAGCAGGAGTATCATCAGTCTATGGTTCTTCAGGCTTTCCGGTTCCAGTTGAAAATCCATCTGATACCTTTAGCATTGGTATGGCAGGTTATACATTCAGAGAATTTACCGTTGAGAAAACAATTGAAATGATGAAAAGGATTGAAGTCACAAACCTTTCCCTGAAAGATTTTCACATGCCTATGAATAGTACCCAGGAACAGATCACTGCCGTAATCGATAAGTTCAAAGTTGCCGGAATAAATGTTTATACTGTCGGTGTAGTATATATGAAAACTCAGGAATCAGTCGATCAGGCCTTTGAGTATGCAAAAATGGCAGGTGTAAAAATGATTGTCGGGGCTCCAAATTACGAGCTTCTTCCTTACGTTGAGAAGAAAATAAAGACTTACGATTTCAAACTGGCTATTCATAACCATGGTCCGGACAATCCTTTATACCCGAATGCAACTGATATCTGGAATCATATAAAAGACCTTGACCCCCGCCTCGGAATTTGCATTGACATAGGTCATACAACCCGTGACGGAGAAGATCCCTCGGTTGATATTGAAAGATACACCAAACGTATTTATGATATGCACATTAAAGATGTTGACAAACCAACAAAAGAGGGTAAAACCGTTGAAATAGGCCGGGGAATTATTGATATACCGAAAGTTATTGCAACACTCCGTAAAGTACATTACAATGGTAAATGCAGTCTTGAATTTGAAAAAGACATGAAAGATCCTCTTGCAGGGATTGCAGAATCAATTGGTTACTGGAAAGGGGTGATGGCTTGTAAGTAAAAAGTAGAAAGTAGAAAGTAAAGAGTAAAATGGCAGATTCAAAAAAGGACTTCCTGAAAAAATTTGTTGCAGGAACTGTTGGCATAACAGTTGGTGGCAAGATATTTGGCAATACTGCAACAAGTTATGAAAAAATTGTTGGCGCAGGTAACTTAATCCCTGTTGCTGTAATAGGCTGCAACAGCCGTGGAGCTTACATGGCAGGTACTTTTGCAGATGCACTGAACGGATACAAAAGCACACTCTGGATACAGCTCGGGAATCTTGCCCAGAGTACTGGCCGTACTCTTATTATTGACCCGTAAAATGGTCATATCAAGGATGATAGTGAGGCAATGAAATTATGGATCGGGGAATACGAATAAGGCTGGAAACCTTTAGTTTAGTATTTCTTCAGTAGGTCAGGAAGCCTATAACCTAACGATGAACTCATAATATGTTGAAGATAAACAAATATGAAGGTCTGGTTGCTGCTCCTTTTACTCCCATGGATAAATATGGTAACCTGAATCTTGGTTTGATTCCTGAATACTATGACCTCCTTGAAAAAAACGATGTTAAAGGTGTTTTTATAAACGGCACCACAGGTGAAGGTGCGTCACTTACTCAAAAAGAGAAACAACTTAATGCAACAAAATGGGCAGAGTGTTATAAAGCAGGAGGTAAGATCCGTGTTATAAATCTCGTGGGAGGAACATCTTACCGGGAGTGCATTGAAAATGCTATTTTCTCATATGAAGCAGGATTGTCGGCCATTGCACTGGTCGCTCCGTATTACCACAAACCTTCTGACGAAAATCAACTGGCAGAATTCTGCACCATGGTGGGAGAATCTGTCCCCGAAATGCCATTTTATTTTTATCATATTCCTGATCTTACAGGAGTTAATATACCCATGATCAATTTCCTTAAAAAGATTTCAGGAATGCTTCCCAGCTTCGCTGGAATCAAATACACCCAGGAAGATTTCATGGATTTCAAGTCATGCCTGAATTTCAATAATGGCGCATATGATCTTTTGTGGGGAAGGGATGAATGTATGCTTTCAGCTCTCGTCCTGGGTTGCAGGGGAGCAGTCGGAAGTAGTTTTAACTATGCAGCCCCATTGTATAACAATCTGATCAGGGCATTTGATGAAGGGAACCTTGATGAGGCAAGGTGCCTGCAACAGCTATCGATCGAAATTATAAGACTTCTGGGTAAATATGGTGGAATTGCAACCGGAAAGGCATTTATGAAATATATTGGCCTGGACTGTGGAGGTTTCAGATCCCCTGTAAAAAATATGAATGAAGAGATGTTTCCTGAATTTATTCATGAAGTCGACCATCTGGGAATGGATAGCCTGTTCTCAAAAATATAATCCATGAAAACAGATTTCAGCAGGTGGGATTCTTATTGGAGCCTGGTTCCGGTTGTTTGTTAGCCCTAAAAGTGAAGCATATTTTTTATTTTCCCGCAGATCTCGCTGATTCTCGTAGATTTTTAAATATGATCTGCGTTAATCTGCGCAATCTGCGGGAAACAAAAAAAGATCCTGTCTTTCATGAAATTTATTTATATTTTCGACCTTTATGAAAAAGATAGCAGCTATAATTCTGGAAAATGATAAAGGAGAATTATTACTCTATTTAAGGGATAATAAACCGGGCATTCCCTTCCCGCAGCGCTGGGATTTGATTGGTGGTCATGTTGAAGAGGGAGAAACCCCAGAGGAAGCCCTGGTGCGTGAAGTAAAGGAGGAATTGAACTATGACTTAAAAGAATTTAAATTCTTTAGAAAGTACGAATGTCTTGAAGGTGATGCATATCCGAATATCAAGTATATTTATTCAGGCAAAATGAATTTACCGATTGAGGAAATTACTCTTCTGGAGGGAGTCCGTCCGCAGTTTTTTTCAAGAGAGGAAATTTCCAATGTTAAATTTGCAAATATTCTAAAAAACATAGTTTTGGAATATATTAATTCAAAAGATTTTGAAACAATTAAACCCATCCAACGAAAATAATATATATGAATACAATTAAAAGTTTCCTTTCTATTCTATTCACTATCCCCGGATTAATGACTTTTGCTCAGAATGTTACCGTTAAATCGCCTGATAATAATATTGTTGTAACCATTAGCAACGATGAGAAACTGAGTTATTCAGTAACATATCGGGGCCTGATTATTGTTAATCCTTCTCAACTTGGATTTGATCTTAAAGATGAACAGCCAATGACGGGCAACTTTATTGTTGTGGATCAATCTGTTAAAAATGTCAACGAAACGTGGATCCCTGTTGTGAAATCAAAACACTCAGAAGTAAGAAACCACTTCAATGAACTGCAATTATTCTTAAGGGAGAAATCAGGTCCGATGCGGCAGATGGAACTTCTTGTCAGAGTCTACGATGATGGCGCTGCTTTTCGTTACAAACTCTCAAGAAGTGCAAAAGTCGGGGACAGACAAATTGTGAAAGAATTAACAACATTTAGCATTCCCGCTGATCCGAAGGCATGGATTGTTGAATATAAAGGTTATGCTTCTTCAAATGAAGCTGAATTTTTTGAGCATCCATTGAGTTACCTGAATGAAAAATCAGTGGCAGGGATGCCTATGCTGATGGAATACAGCAATAATTGCTGGTTAGCAATTACCGAAGCTAAGATTGATAATTATGCTGCTTTTTACATCGGCACCAATGGAGTTACCAATGAGCTTACAACCAAGCTAGTACCTCTACCGGGTGAACCTGAAAGTGGTGTAAAAGTGCGTTTTAACGACGAGATATATACTCCATGGCGTGTTTTGATGATCGGAGAAACTCCCGGGACACTTATAGAATCTGAGATTATCCAGAACCTCAACGATCCATGTGCAATTGAAGATCCTTCATGGATCAAGCCTGGGATGAGTGCCTGGGATCATTGGTGGAGCGGGGAAGTGAAGATGGAGATGCCGGTCATTAAACAGTATATTGATCTTGCCTCTGAAATGGGGTGGCCATTCATGCTTGTTGACTGGCAATGGTACGGTAAGTTTAATTCCCCGGAAGCTGATATTACTAAATGGGCCCCTCAGATAAGCATCCCTGAAATAATTGATTATGCCAGATCAAAAAATGTAAAAATCCTGCTTTGGCTCTATTCCAGCGATGTTAACCGGAATGCAGCATTTAAAAAGGCATTTCCCCTTTATGAAAAATGGGGTGTAGCCGGGATTAAAATAGATTTTATGGATCGTGACGACCAGCAAATGGTTAACTGGTACCATGATATAATTAAATGTGCTGCTGAAAATCATCTCCTTGTCGATTTTCACGGGGCATACAAACCTGACGGCATCATCCGAACATGGCCAAATATGATAACCCGTGAAGGCGTAATGGGTAACGAATATTACAAGTTTTCGAATAAAATGAATCCTGAACACAATGTAAAACTGGCATTTACACGTATGCTTGCCGGGCAGATGGATTATACTCCAGGTGGTTTTCTGAATGTTACAAAAGAACAGTTTAAAAACCAGACTCCTGCCATTGTCTGGAATACCCGCGCTGCCGAACTTTCTAAATTTGTTATATATGAAAGCCCCCTGACTGTGGTTTGCGATCATCCGGATAATATCCTGAACCAGGCTGGTGCTGATTTTCTAAAAATAGTTCCGACAATATGGGATGATATCAGATTTATCAATGGCTATCCAGGTAATTATGTGGCAATTGCAAAACGCAGTGGAGATAAATGGTTCTTAGGAGTCATGAACAATAGCCTAGGGAAAAACATCGAACTTAAACTCGACTTTTTACCCGTCGGGAATTATGAAGCTGAGATCTGGGCTGACACCAAAAATTCTGATATTGATCCGAAGGAGCTGAAAAAAGTAAAACAGGCAACTAAATCAGGGGATATCATTAAAGTGACAATGGCTAAAAACGGGGGATTTGTTGCATTGTTTAACAAGCGGAAATAAGAGCAAAGACAAAAATTCTATTCCCGGATTGAAATCCGGTCAAATTGGAGGTATAGAAATGCTAATTTTAATCCTCATTAATAAACTGTTAGTCAAAATACAATATTTTGGAATTATCTAAAAAAATGAATAGGTATATTTATTTATTTGTCTGATTGTCATTGATTCCTATTTGTCAAAGTTGACTGATTGCTAAGATTATTACAATACTCTGGTAAATTTTACACCCGTTTTGACGAACCGGCTATGTTTGTTTATTAAATGTTTATTACTGTAAATATTCGTCCAGATTACTTAGACAAAGAAAAATAATATCGTCTCATTTCCCCGCTAATTGGGCTTTAGGTGCTTGACATGAATGTAGTTAAGCCCTACCTTTATCCTATTATTAAACTGCTGAAATGATGGGGAAAGATTCATTTCTAAAAAACAGGCGGATGTTATTTTTAACAGTCCTTTTCATGTGTATCTCTCATGTCGTTTCTGCTCCTACAATTGATTTTCGATTAAGGAGTCTAAAGTTCAGATCAGCCTCAGGTTGGGTGGACAGGAAATACCATGAATCAGAATTCTCACGATTTATTAACGACCTTGGAAGAAGGGAATCAGGAAATAACTGGTTATCTGTTAATTGTATTGGCTGTTTCGGAGAATGGCAATTTGCAGAATCTACAGTGCATTTTCTTGGATATAAAAACATAACACTTAGGAAGTTCAAAGCTGATTCAAATATTTTTCCAAGAGAATTACAGCGTAAAGTGTTAGAGTCTTTAATAAAAGTCAATCTTAGTTTGTTAAGGGATTATGAACACTTTATTGGCGATACCATTAATGATATTGTAATAACAAAATCAGGGATAATTGCTGCATCGCATCTTGGTGGCGCAAGGTCAGTGAAACTGTTCCTTACCTCACATGGCAGGATAAACAAGAAAGATGTTCTTGGGACTTCTGTTTACGGTTATCTGAAGAGATTTCGTTATTATGATCTGGGGTAATTATTTTATAATAAACCAGAGATCATAAAATCATAACGTCTTATTACTTCCTTCGTTTTTCAGATTATTGGTGTAGTCAGTATGAATGCACTGCGTTTATCGTTTTTCATCAGATCGACGAGAGAGCCACTGAAATATAGAATTACACCGGAATATATAGCAGCTTAACACCTCCGGCATTAGAAGTTCTTAAGTTTATATATATAAAAAGGTAATATGCCTGAAATAAATATCTTTAAAACAAGTTTATCAGATAATGAATTTAAGTTAGCGGTAACTAAACCTAAAGGGGAAAATGGATAGAGTGACTAAAGCTGACCTGTATAGATATGATGGTCTTACCGGTATCAGAGGATTTATTAAAGGATGGTTTGTCTCTGGCTTCAGGTACACATTTTTGTTAAGAAAGATAATTCGGTATAGGAAGTTTTCAATAAGAGGTATTATTTATAGAGTTCTTAAGCGATTATCTACATATAGAGGATTTCAGATTAGTAATGAGGCTGAAATAGGTGAAGGTTTTTATCTTTATCATCGTGGAACAGTTTTTATTGGTCCGGTTAAAATTGGTAAAAATTGTTGTGTTTCCCATAATGTTGTAATCGGGAGAGCATATAAAGATGGGAAAATAGGTCGTCCGACTATTGATGATAATGTTTGGATCGGGCCGGGCGCAGTGTTAGTTGGCAAAATTAATATTGGTAAGAATGTAAGAATAGCACCAAATGCAGTAGTGAACTTTGATGTGCCGGATAATGCTTTTGTAGCAGGTAATCCGGCAAGATATATTAAAAAAGAGGATTCGGTAAAAGACTGGATTAATGACATATTAGATTAATAATCAAAACACCTTGGTAGTTAAGATGATCTTAATTCATTGATCCTGGTAAACGGGAGAGAATGAAAATCATGATTGTCAACGCCATCATCTTAAAATAATTAAGCCACGGTTTAGGTGGCATTCTTCTCTTTTCGGTGTGGACGGATAGTGGTGGAAATGATTCTGCAGATAATTTAGTTCTTGCATGTGAAACATACAATTCATCCAGAGGAGACAAAGGCATTTTTGAATGGCTTGGTCTTAAGAAAAAGGATAAACTTCATCGCTTGGTTGCTGGGAAATATCTTAAACAATTATTGCAAATTCATCAAGCAGAAGAGACTTATAATATTACAAGACAAGATATTGATAACTTATGTAAAAGATGCCCACTTCCTGAACACCGTTCCAGCTGGGGTACAGTCAAACAACTGACCTGCTTCTGTCTCGAAAATGTTTTACCTTATAATTCATGATCAATTAATTGTTTATAGTATAAAAGATGATAAACCTAATCCCTATAAAAGTAGAATGCCATTCCGGCAATAAGGCAGATGAATATCCAAAGATGTTTTACTGGAATAATAATAAATTTGAAATACAAGAGATAATAGACCGTTGGTATCAGGGGGCCTCTAATCCTGAATGGCCTATTTCAGATTACTTTAAGATTGATACAACCTGTGGGGAGCAATACGTCATAAAACATGATCTTGAAAGAGATAAGTGGTATTTATGCCGATAAAACTTTGTTAGGAGAAAAGCAAACCTGGACACATAAGACATGTTTCAGTACTTTGTTAACATACTATTCTAAAATACTATAAATAGCCCATGTTTTCTTTTAAGAAGTGGTTACCATTGCTGAAAGGAGATTGTGGCATCAGCATGGCAAAACACTGACTAAAAGCAATGTTTATGCCTATCGAATAACTGTTCAATTAAACGGATCAACAGGTTTCTGAAGGGCTCTGTAGGAAATTTATTATCTTTATTCAACCATAATTCATTTCTAATGAAACATCTGATTAAACTCCTAATAATCCTTGTTACTGGTTTTGTATGCAGTAATTGTACGAATAATAATAGTAAAATCATCGGCATTAAAATCTACGAATATCAGGGCGATTACGATGCCCTTCCCGCCCAATGGAAAGACATGGGCATCAATACCTCCTTCATCAGCACTACCTTAGCTGCCAATGATACATTCCGGCAGGCACTTAAAAAGAATAATATCCTGGTCTTTATTATCTTCCCGGTTTTTCAAAACCCTGAAGTCCTGAAGCAGGACAGCAGCCTATATGCCATCACCAGCAAAGGCACAAAGGCTAAAGACGACTGGGTGGAATTTGTCTGTCCCTCCCGGAAAACCTATCGAAACGCGAAAATTGCGGAACTCTCTGATCTGATCTGCAAGCTCAATCCTGATGGAATCAGCATTGATTTCATCCGCCAGTTTGTTTTCTGGGAGATGATCTATCCCACCAGGGAACCGGGAAGCATTGACAGAGCTTGTTTTTGCGACAGCTGCCTGGCAGGATTTTCACGACAACAAGGTATTACCATTCCGGATACCTGCCGGACCACAGTACAAAAAGCTAATTACGTGGTTATGAACTATTCAAACTCATGGGACACCTTCCGGTGCGATCTGATCACTACCATGGTGAAGGAACTGGCAGAAAAAGCCAGACAGATAAAGCCGGATTTGATAGTCAATGTGCATGCTGTGCCGTGGAAAGAGGAAGATTTTGGCGGAGCCAATATCCGGGTGGCAGCGCAGGATCTGAAGAAGATTTCACCCTATACCGATTATATTTCCCCCATGTGTTATTCACAGATGCTGAAACGCGATGCTGGATGGATTGCTGATGTGGTGGTCGATATGAACAAGCGTGCCCCGGGAATAGTCTTACCAAGCATTCAGGTGTATCCTTATTATATCGACCGGCCTTTTACAGCGGAGGATTTTAAGCGGTGTTTGGAGGATGCATTAAAACCCCCGTCACGCGGCGTAGTGTTCTTCTCCTGGCAATTGTTTGAGAGAGATTCTTTAAGAATGGAGCTTGTCAGGGAAGTAGTGACTGGTGACTCCCGCCTTCGTTAAAGCTACGTCATGAAAGTGCTTTTCTTTCATTGAAAATACTCTGGAGTAACAAATAATGAAATAAGATATAAGACACTTATTGTTTCAGCAGACAGTATCTTTTTATTTACTAAACAATGGGTTAGTAATAGAACCAGTGTATATTCTGTTTCAAAAGCTCCCGGCACCTATATTGCAAAATTAAAGTCTACATTTGATGTTCAGGGATTGATAACCGGAGCTGTTTATCTTGAATCGAAAAAACTTATTGTTTTATGTGGGTACAGTAGTTCTTTGGTGCCATTTATTTATTTACTTTATGACTTTAGCGGCTCTGATTATTTCAGCGGGAATAAGAGAAAAATCACGATTTCACTTGCATTTCATCAGATTGAAGGGATTGCAACAACTAATGGATTAAAATACTACATCTCAAACGAATATTTTACCCAACCTCCAATCGTTACTAATCTACAAAAACTTCACATTCTTGATTTAAGTCCTTTTTTAGGCAACTATTTAAACAATGTAGACACTATTTCTGAAACCGGAACACAAAATATTTTTTCAATTTTTCCTGTTCCTGCCAGTGATTTCATCACTATAAAAGGAGATAATGACCTTTTACCGGTAAAATATTTTTTAATAAACCAATTAGGTCAAATTGTTTTAACAGGTAAATTGACAAAAAAAAAGTCAACCATTAGTATTTCTCAATTATCTGCTGGTGTGTACATATTAAAGATTGGTGAAGAAAACAAACAGTCATTTAAAGTGATAAAGAGATAAAACCAGCTCATAACAGCTGTAGCTTCAATTGGTTGGGCAATGGTTGGTAAGGAAGAAGGGAAAAGTCAAATTTTGGGAAGGGAAGCAGGATAAGTCCACTTTCCGTTGATATAAAAATAAATTTTCCAGCAATTGAGGTCATATCAAAAGTCCAGGTAAAGTGTTACCGGATATATTTTTAACTTTATGGTGTAATATGAAATTATAAATAAGAGACTTTTACAAGGCTTGAACTTCTTTTTTAAAATTTCAGACATTATAAAATTAAACCTAACCATTACAAAAATGAAAAAACTGCTTGTCATACTTTTAGTTTTTTTTTCTGCATCAACGTTAATTGTTGGTCAGACTAGAGTCGATAACAAAAAATATTCTGTAGTCCTGAACTCCCGACCTGGATTAATGAACATTACAGAGATAAATGTTGGTTTTGGCCTCGGTGATACAAGTACTGACTACTCAAAACGGTTTCTTGGACTAACATCTATTTTGGGTATAGGGATTACCAGATACTTCCATGGAGGAATCGGTACAGGAATTTCATTTTATAATGGAGGTTTATTGGTTCCCCTTTATCTCGATTTAAGATACATTTTCAATTTCGGAAAAATATCAGCCTATGCTTTTGGTGATGGTGGATTACTCTTAAATTTTGCAGAATCTGATGGTAAGACTAAAATTTTCATAAACCCGGGGGCAGGATTAACATATCCTATTTACGATAACCTTACTGCCAATCTGGGTGCAGGTCTATTCCTGCAATCCGTGAAAGATCAATCACGGGATAGTTTCATCAATTTTAAGTTGGGGATAACTTATTTCTTTAAAAATAAAAAGAATTAAGGCATTACAGATTCCGATTACATTGAGCACCATCTTCCTCAATCTCTTTCTCCTATCTCTTCTCTCTCCATTATGTTTACCAAAACCTTGCAATTATATGAATGTGAATAAATAAGAACATGTCGGATTCTAAAGAAGAACGTCGACTTCTTAAATCTCAAAAACCCCTTAAAAGTTCTTCTGCTTCAAGCCAGTCGTCTTCTTCAGTTCCATGTTCCCCACGGGCAATACGCTCGAAGTAGATTTCCCTTGCTTTTTTACGAATCTCTTCTTCACCCGGTACGGATTTACTGGTAGTGACTTTCTTGTTCTTTAATGCTTCCCCAGCCTCAGAAGTTTTCTTTGGTTTACTGATTGCCTTCGCTTTTGAAGTTTTCTTCATTCCCAAAATTATCCTATAAAAGCAATTGCTTTATATGTATCAAATTTACATCAATTATTCATTTTAAAATAATAATATAACCTTAACAATTTTGTAAAGATTGGTTAAGCCTTTAAGGATCCCATAAAATGCACTGATAATATACTTACTCAATCATTTTTCCTTCTCATTATTCTTTTTTTCAGCTATAATTGTGCAATTTGTTGCCAGGGTGGCTAATGTACCGATGGCTGCAAATACTGGAGCCAAAACAACACCGATCGCACCAATAGTCAGGGGGAATTCAATAATGGTTTGGTCTTTATCGTTCATAATAATTATTCTTCTGACATTTCCTTCTTTAATAATCTCTTTAACCTTGGTTAAAATCTCATCGCCGGAAACTTTAAATGATTCCTGATTTATTGTAATCTATCTATCAAAGGCCCCTATTTTCTTTTGGGCAGTGTGTTTGCCATTGCTGAAGGGAGATTGAGGCTTTTAAAGCAGTATTTAGTAGCTAGAACGTTATGTTTTTACCTATGTATAAAGGGTTCAGATGAATGTGAAAAATTACTCTATTAAAACAAAATTGACTTCAGCTTAAACAAGGTGTAACTTTGCTTGAAAAATATGAAAAGACAATAAATTGCAATAGATTGATAACAATAACTTATTGCCCGCCCCAGGAGAAATCAACATCCGGGGGCTTCTTTATATGCTTCCTGTAAAGACTTTAAGTCAGAAGATGCTTGTTAAGATTTTGAAGTCACAGCATAAATTATCAAATATATCTTTAAAACTTTCGTTATCAATAATAAATCATTGATGGCCTTCGATGTTACCCAATTCTATATACAAAAAATACAAACTTGGTTTGATCCTGATAATTATTTTATTGGTTTTTTACTCTTGTTTTCCACTCCACCCACATGGGTATAGAGGTCAGGGAAAAGTATACCACAAGGCATATAAACATCTGAGAAAGTGAAATATACAGTTAATCTTTTGTAGGTAAAATAAAATCATTAGCGGGGAGATTGAGGCGGCTTATTCAATTCTTACTATTACTGTAATTTAGGTTTTGTTACTCGGTTTTTTATTAAATTTGATTAGAAGTTTTTTCAAAATCTTTTTGGCGATCATAGAAATGCAGCGATTGTCAGCCCTCGGAAATCAGCACTCCGGGAGCTTTTTATATTATATAGAATAATAGAGTAAGGCTTTAAGATTAAATCCTATTCATAAAAAATAAATTTGCCTTTGGTATTACGATAGCCTAACTTTATTTAAGAATATGTTTGACAAACTTTCAATGGAATCGGTATTGTAATAATTCACCAAAATTCACAATGCCATGAAAACTTTTCATCATTTTAATATATACCTCGTCCATAAAATTTAATTACATAATCAAATCATGAAAATGAAAAACAGAATTTGGCTTTACCCATTAATTACGATCTTTATTTTAATTTTCAGTTGTAATAAGGAGAAAGATGTTGTTTACCTAAATCTTAATCCATGGATTACCTACGGTAGTATGACTGATGAAGATGGGAATACTTATAAAACCATTCTCATCGGCACCCAAACCTGGATGGCTCAAAATCTTAAAACCACCAAGTACAATGATGGAACATCCATTCCACTTATAACTGATGCAACATCTTGGTGCAGTCTCTCAACACCCGCCTGTTGCTGGCAAAATAATGATCCAGCTCGTAAAGTTACCTATGGTGCCCTATATAACTGGTATACAGTTAATACCGGCAAGCTCTGCCCCACCGGTTGGCATGTATCCAGCGATGCAGAATGGACCGTATTGACAGACTACCTGGGAGGCGAAAATATAGCAGGTGGTAAGCTGAAAGAATCCGGTTTCAAACATTGGAACAGCCCCAACACTGGCGCCACCAATGAAACTGCCTTTTCGGCCTTTCCGGGAGGCAACCGTCTTGACGGCCCTGATGCATTATTCGACAACCTTCTTGAAATGGGTTGCTGGTGGACTACTGCGTTCAATGAAGACTGGGCCACCAGCCGGGTCATGTATGACAATAGCAACCATGTTCAGAAGTCCTTCTACCTTAAGAAATGGGGTTTGTCTGTACGTTGTGTCTGGGATTATTAGACTATTTGACAATTTTTTTCTTTATCATGAAGTTGTCGATTCTGAAAATATGATTCATAAAAATTTGAACGAGATGATAGCCCCGGAACTAAAAAGCCGGGGTTTTTTATTAACATTTATTTTTCAGAGTATGGGATGGGGTGGAGCTGTGTGCAAATTTATTTCACCTCAACAATAGACACAGCTTTAGACACAACCCAACCCTCTAAAAACAGCGAAGCCCCTGATTTACAGAGGCTAAGCAATTTATTAAAGCGGTGCGGACGGGGTTGACCTCCTTTCAGTCGGTCGGGCCCTTTCCTCCACTGGTTACCCTGCAAGAAAAACAAAAATGCTGCCAGGGCTTTACCGTGAAAATCAAACGATGACTTGGTTGGCGAGGCAACTTGGACAAACAATACAAGCAGTGAGTCAGAAAATTAAAACAAATGGACTCACAGATAGGGACTTGGCAGCGATTAAAAGGTTGGGCTGTCCACTGTGACGATAACACTATGTAATTTTTTTGTTCAAATTTTAAAAATTTAAACGATAGCAAAAAGATTCATAAAAACGGCAATGGAATAGAAAAGGTAAACAAGTATAAAATGAGTATTAAATAAAAAGAGATGGCTATTAATAGAAATCCTAAAAAGAATTTCACACGAGTACCTAACAGTTTGTCGGAAGTATAGCCGATAAACATGATAGGATTGATATATTATTTCTTAAGTAAACCCCCTGGATGGAAGATGAAGATTAATGATTTATTAGAACATTGGACTGCAAGCGAGCAGTCCTTGAGACGATATCTAAGAGAACTCAGGGGAAAAGATTTTATACAAATTAAACCCTTCTACGATACTAAGAAAAAAAGGTTTGCGGGATCATATTATAGACTTAAAGAATCAAGTGAAGAAGATAAGACTGTGATGAACATAAAAAATGCCATAACTACCTCCACAATTCCTCCTGAGCAGACCTATTATAAAAACAGAACCTCTGCTAAAACAGAGAGTCTACTTAATGAGGGGGGTCATAATAATAATGATATAAT
>JBGOZX010000076.1:0-19446 GCA_041480425.1 Bacteroidia bacterium | reverse complement strand
GTATTTTCACATTTAAGACAGTAACCCAAATTTATACCAATAAATTTATTTTTCATAATTTATCTTTTCTAATTCTTTTCAAAGAAATTACTTTTTTGTATTTTAAAAGTAAAATAAAGTTAATCAGATGTTTAAAGTTAAAATAATAGGTTTCCCTGGTGAGTTTTGCAGGTGGAATTACATTCTGCTTACAAAATTATCGGACTTTTACTTATTTTTGTAAGCAAAGGTATAACTTCATGGTAATTTGAAGTTTAAAAATTATCGTCCAAATGATTCAGTCCCGGAAGTTCTCATCCCCGGATATATCTGAACAATTGCTGAGGGCAGATAAATATTTTAGTCGGCCTCAGGAAATGGATAAAATTGGAAAGGGTGATACCGAGGATACTTTTCTCTCACAGGTTTATCAATTTTCCGGCAAGGATTCGAAGGAGAAATTTATCATTCAATATCTGGATCACCTGGAATAATTATACTGAAAAATATTTAGATGAAGTAATTCAAATTCAATAAGTATGGAAGAAACAATTCATTTTGAACTAAACGGGAAAAAAACAGAACTACTCCTCGATCCCAACCAGACTCTGTTATGGGTACTGCGGAACAAATTCGGATTAACCGGAACCAAATATGGTTGTGGTATGGGATTCTGCGGAGCATGCACTGTTCTTCTGGAGCAGGAACCTGTCAGATCCTGCATGTTGCCGGTGAGTGACGCGGCTAATAAAAAAATTATCACCATCGAGGGACTGGCACGTAATGGTAATCTCCATCCTGTGCAAAAAGCTTTTATGGAACATGATGCCTTACAATGCGGATACTGTACCCCGGGTATGATTATGAATGCTGTGGGATTGTTATTGAAGAATCCGGCACCCTCTCAGCAGGATATCATAAAGGGTATGGAGAGTAACCTCTGTCGCTGCGGAGCTCATATACGGATCATTAAAGCAATTCAGACAGCTGGTAAAGAAATGAAAGGAGGGAAATAACCATGAAAAAGACAATTACAAATGAAAAGGAATCGTTGAAGGCACAGGAACGTCCCGGGATGAAAAGAAGAGACTTTTTTAAACTTCTCGGTGGTGGAATATTCATCTTTTTCCAACCCTGGGATCCTTTTGAACTTCTTGAATTACAAGCCCAACAGGGCAGATCATTACCAACGGAATTCAATGCTTTCCTCCAGATCGCAGAAGATGGCTCGGTGAACTGTTATACCGGTAAAATTGAAATGGGACAAGGAGCCATTACATCGCTTGCCCAGATAATGGCCGATGAGCTTGAGGTACCCTTTGAGAGGGTAAAGATGGTTATGGGTGATACCGACCTGTGTCCATGGGATGGTGGCACAAACGGTTCTCAGACAATCCGCTCATTCAGCCCACGCATGCGGGTCGCAGCTGCCGAAGCAAAAACAGTATTAATGCAATTGGGTTCGGATTACCTGCATGTGCCTGTATCACAGCTGGAGGTAAAGGATGGCATTATCAGTGATATTATGAACAACAAGAGCAAAGTCGGCTATGGTGAGTTGGCCAAAGGAAAAAGAATTGAAAAACACCTTGATGGCAAACCGGAATTAAAGGATTATACAAAATTCAAATATGTCGGGAAACCATATTTACATCAGGATTCCCGGGTCAAGGTCACCGGAGAGGCCAAATATTCCGCTGATATTCAGTTGCCAGGGTTGTTACATGCACGTATACTCAGACCTCCGTCACATGGAGCAAAATTATTAACTGCCGATGTTTCGGAAGCTGAAAAAATAAAAGGTATCCAGGTTGTACGCGACGGAGATTTCATTGCTGTACTGAGTGATGACCGTGACAAGGTTGACCAGGCGATTACCAAAGTAAAAGCCGGGTACTCATTCGATGAGATTAAGGTTGATGATAAATCAATCTTTGACCGCATCCTGAAAGCGGATTCAGTTGCAAATGTTGTAAGAAGCAACGGAGATATTGAAACAGGCAGGAAAATTTCTGATACAATGACAGAGTCGGAATTTCATAACAGTTATGTGGCACATGCAGCAATTGAGCCTCATGCTGCAACAGCTATGATGGAAGGTGATAAAATTACCGTATGGGTTTCTACACAAACACCTTATCGGACACAGGAAACCATTGCCCGGGAAATGAACGTTCCACTTGAAAAGGTAAGGATAAAAACACCTTTCGTGGGAGGTGGTTTCGGTGGTAAGTCAGCACACGCGCAGGCAGGTGAAGCTGTAAAACTTGCAAAGATCACCGGTAAACCTGTGGTGGTTGCCTGGACACGGCAGGAAGAGTTCTTTTACGATACATTCCGGCCGGCAGCTGTTGTGAAAATCATATCTGGAATAGATAAATCCGGCAGGATCACACTCTGGGATTATAACACCTATTATGCCGGAGCAAGGGGATCAGATACTATCTATGATGTTCCCAATGCCAAAACAACAGATTACGGCAGGGGATCGGTACATCCCTTTGGTACGGGAGCATGGCGCGCCCCGGGTAACAATACCAACACTTTTGCAAGGGAGTCGCAAATAAATATAATGGCTTCTAAGGCAGGTATTGATCCCCTGGATTTTCGCCTTAAAAATCTGAAGGATGAAAAAATGATTGCAGTGTTAAAAGCAGCAGCCGATAAATTCGGTTATACACCTGCCAGGAACCCAAGTGGCAGGGGTTATGGAGTTGCCTGTGGGACAGATGTCGGAACCCTGGTAGCTCATATTGCTGAAGTGAAGGTAGATAAAAATACCGGACATGTCCAGGTTATTCGTGTGGCCTGTGCCCAGGATATGGGTTTGTGCGTTAACCCGCAGGGTACAACAATACAGATGGAAGGGTGCATCACCATGGGGATGGGATATGCTCTGACGGAAGAAATACAATTTCAGGGAGGAGATATCAAAAACCACTCCTTTGATACTTATGAGATACCCCGTTTCTCATGGGTCCCAAAAATTGACACAGTGATTATGGACAGAAAAGATCAGGCACCGCAAGGAGGAGGAGAACCTTCAATTATCTGCATGGGGGCCGTAATTGCAAATGCTGTTTTTGACACAACAGGTGCGAGGTTGTATCAGCTGCCCATGACACCGGAGAGAATATTGGCTGCGATAAAAAAATCCTGATTTACCGTAATCAAATCAGATTAAAGATCAGGGTACAAATTTTAAAGAGAATCGGAGCAGTAGGGGAAATTTATTGCAGAGATTTTAGATTTGAAATTAATAATCCTGAGCGGGGATTATTGAGGGGTAATGTTTCAGTAGCAACAAACAAAAAAACCTTGATATTATTGTGTATCAAGGCTTTATATGTATATTTTTGTAGCCCCACCAGGAATCGAACCTGAATCTACGGTTTAGGAAACCGCTATTCTATCCATTGAACTATAGGGCCGTGGTTCATGGATTGCAAAAGTAAATCTTTTTTTCATCTAATCAAACCCCGGACCACGCACCTCACACCACACACCAAATTTCATATTTTGATAAATGCCCGAACTTTCTTACTTTCATACTTTAAATACTACCGCGATGAACTATATTGATTTCTTTATCATAATAATCCTCATTTTTGGCCTGGCACGCGGATTTATTGACGGATTTGTAAAGGAACTGGCCTCGCTGGCTGCCCTGATACTAGGTATATGGGGTGCAATTAAGTTCTCGGCTTTTACTGCCGAAAAGCTTTATGATTATTTTGATATGACTGGCCGTTATGTGGGGATTATTGCTTTCATTATTACTTTCATTATAATTGTAATTATTATTCATTTTGTGGGAGTAATTGCTGACAAATTAGTTGATGCAATATCTCTCGGTTTTCTGAACAGACTTTTAGGTATTGTATTCGGACTTTTCAAAACAGCTCTTATCCTGAGCGTTTTCTTCGTGATACTTAATGCAATTGATGCCAAACATGCGTTCCTCCCAAAAGAGAAGATTGAACAATCGAAGTTTTATAATCCAATTGCTGACATTGCAACAGCTATTTTCCCGATAATTGGAGAGGGGCCCTTCAACAAAAGTTTTGACAGGTTTAAAAAGAAGCCGGAAGAGGTTACCATATGACCCTCTTTATTATATTTGCATTTCTGAAAAAAGGACGGATCTATGAATTTTGTTGAAGAACTTAGATGGAGAGGCATGATACATAATATTATGCCAGGTACAGAAGAACTGCTGAACAGGGAGATGACGACAGCTTATGTCGGTATAGACCCCACTGCCGACTCATTACATATTGGTCATATGGTAAGTGTGATGATGCTCAGGCTGCTCCAGAAGGCTGGTCATCAGCCTATTGCCCTTCTTGGCGGAGCAACAGGAATGATCGGCGATCCGTCAGGTCGCTCCCTGGAAAGAAACCTGCTTGATGAGGCAGAATTAAAGCATAACCAGGAATGTATTAAAAAACAACTTTCCCGTTTCCTCGATTTTGAATCAGATGCTCCCAACAGGGCAATCCTGGTAAATAATTATGACTGGATGAAGGAATACTCTTTCCTTGGCTTTATCAGGGATATAGGAAAACATATAACTGTAAATTACATGATGGCTAAGGATTCGGTTAAGAAAAGGATAGGTGCAGAGTCGGTTCATGGGATGTCATTTACCGAGTTCTCATACCAGCTTGTTCAGGGTACCGACTTTCTTCATCTGTTCAATGAATACAATTGTAAACTACAAATGGGAGGATCGGACCAGTGGGGAAATATTGTTACCGGAACCGAATTGATCCGACGCAAGGCAGGAGGTGAGGCATATGCATTAACTTGTCCGCTTATTAAAAAGTCGGATGGCTCAAAATTTGGCAAAACTGAAAACGGTAATATCTGGCTTGATCCTGAAAAAACCTCACCCTATCAGTTTTACCAATTCTGGCTTAATGTTTCTGATGAAGATGCTGCCAGGTATATTAAAATATTCACACTCCTCGATCGTGAGCTAATTTCAAATCTGATTGAGGATCATCACAAAATACCTCATGAGCGGCTGCTGCAAAAACGGCTTGCCGAAGAAGTTACCCTAATGGTGCATTCACTCGAGGACTTTGATTCCGCAGTCGAAGCATCTCAGATATTATTTGGGAAGGGGACTACCGAATCACTTAAAAGAATGAATGAGAGCACATTTCTCTCTGTTTTTGAAGGAGTTCCGGTATTTGATATCAGAAGGAATATTTTCCAACAGGGAGTCAATGTCACCGACCTTTGTGCAGAACATTCAAAGGTTTTTGCTTCAAAAGGAGAGCTGCGGCGCCTTGTTCAGGGAGGAGGATTGAGCATAAATAAAGTAAAAATAGAAACTTCCGATATGCTTATCGGTACAGAATTGTTACTTAACAGCAAATACCTTCTGGTTCAGAAGGGAAAGAAAAATTATTACCTGTTAAGGGTTATTTAAAATTTACCTGAAAAGATCAATTGCGATGATTGAAACATCATCAAAAAGTTGAGGATTATTATCAGGAATCCCAAGTTTGAAAAGCATTTCCCTGATGTTTTTTTCGACGGGATAAGTATTAGTTATAAACCGGATGATCTCGTTTGTCATAATTTCTTTTCCATCGTCACCTTTCAGTTCTGAAAAGCCATCGGTGTAACAGACAATCTTGGAGTAGTTTCTGACAGCGATAACCTTTCCCTTGACCGGAGGCAATTCATCAAGCATTCCAATACCAACGCATTGGGTATGAAGATGCTGTACTTCCCCGGTAATGGTATCATACAGGACGGGAGGATTATGGGCTGCATTGATATATTCAAGGATGCCATTTTCCTGATCATAACGGGCAACGAAAAAAGTAATGAATTTTTCCCCGCCGGCACTTGCTATTATTAACGAATTGAGCTTCTGAATAAGAGTTACGAGTTCAACATCGTGGGTAAAGAGAGCCCGGAGGCTGGCCTGAAAATTCGACATAAGGATTGCTGCTGACATCCCTTTTCCTGATACATCAGCAATACAAAAGCCTGTTTTGGTATCTGAAAGCCTGATACAATCGTAGTAATCCCCGCCTACCTCATAATGTGGGTAGTAAAATCCATTCACTACCAGTTTATTATTCCTGGGCATCATCCTGTTATCCGGGATGAGATTTTGTTGCATCCTGGCGGCAAGTTCGAGCTCCTTCTTAAGGACCTCCTGACGAAGGCTTTCCTTAAATAACCTTATGTTTTCTATGGCAACCAGGACGATACTTGAAATTGTCTGAATGAAGTTTAGGTGTTTGAGTACCGGGCTCATTCCCTCACCCTCTTCCTCAATGTCACCAATAAGCACAAAGGCAAGAGGGACATTATTGTTATAGACAGGGATAATGATATCAACCCCTTCAATACCGAAATCTTCGTTTCTGAAGGCAATCTCGGTAAACTTCAGTAACCGGGTTTCAACGTCAATGTCCGTTTCAAAATGTTTTGGAAATCCTCCGTTCAGCAGGCAACCCCAGGTGCCTGAGTACTTGAAAATAAGAATTTTACCAATCCCTAAATTATTCCGGAGAGTCAATTCATATTCAGATAAAAGTTCTTCTTCTGGAAGATTGGCATTTATCGACAGGGTAATGTCGAGCAAAGCCTCCAGCTTAAATCTGGATATGCGTAATCTGTCTTTTGAAGCTTTTTTATTGTTCATTCCCTGTTTATGACTTTACTCTTTCTACGTAAGTCCTGTCCCTGGTATCTACTTTTATTTTGTCACCGGTATTTACAAACAGTGGAACCATTATTATTCCTCCTGTCTCAATTTTAGCCTGTTTCAGGGTATTGGTTGCAGTATCTCCCCTTAATCCGGGTTCTGTATAGGTAACCTCCATTACGACAAAAGGAGGCAGGTCAACCGAAAGAATATTTTCAGTATCGGCATGCACCACTACCTCGACATTTTGTCCTTCTTTCAGAAATTCATGATTATCTATCAATTCTTCGGGAACATGGATTTGTTCAAATGATTCAAGATGCATAAAATAATAACCCAGATCATCCTTGTATAGATACTGATAGGGACGTCTTTCCACCCTTGCCAGGGTTACCCTGGTCCCCGAAGAAAATGTATTATCTATAACCCTTCCTGTTTTAAGATTCCTGAGTTTTGTCCGCACAAAAGCCGGTCCCTTTCCGGGTTTAACATGCTGAAACTGAACAATTGTATAAAGATCATCATTGAACTCAATTACCAATCCATTTCTGAAATCTGCAGTACTTGCCATAAAGGTATCTGTTATTCACAAAATTAATTTAATTCTCTCTTTTTAATATCAAGCGGGTATTTTAAACCTTCATAACTGACAATTTCAGCTGAAAAAGATCCGACAAAGATATCAAATCGTACTTTAACCGGTAAAAAATTTTTATCAGCTGAGAACCAGAAAGATACATCTTCCTCAGATTTAAATAACCGCCCGGTCTCCGTGACCGGATTAAATTTAAGGCATCTAATTCTGCCTACTTTGGTTCTTACATCATCATGCCCGATATATCTTAATTTGATAGGGTAAAGTTCATCGGTGAACCATGTCATAATGGTAATCATATCTCCCTTTTTGAAATTGGGATAATCCGGAAGATGATTATTCCGGAAATAATAGAAACATGAAAGGATATCATGTATTCCCTGTTCTGTTATGTGAATCCCGGAAAGGTCGCTGGTAAGTATTGCTGAGTCGCACCTTGTATGGTGGTCAAAGATCACTTCGTTATATTTTCTATACCTGCCTTCCTGAATATTTCTGACAGAAAAAACAGGGAGTTCTGTTTCAGGATCAATATAACTTTCATAGATGTCCTTGACTTTGAAAATAGCATCCGCCATTCCGGTAGTCTTACCAATAAAGACAGAATGCCATACTTCCTTCCCCCTGAAGGTATCCGGTTTAAGTTCCAGCGAAGCAATACCTCCCTGAATAAGACCATAATGGATTGAATAGTTAACCTTTTCTCCCACCTGATATGAAGCTTCCTGACCTAAAGAAAAAACAGGTATCACAAACACAAAACAAGTATTCAGAAATAAGTTCTTCATAGTTTTTCTTTCTGACGTTCACTTTCAGTAAACAAATTACTTGCCAAGGATATTTTTTTTAGGTTGGGAAGTTATAAAATCTTTAAGATAAAATGGTTCAAAATAAGCAATATCTTCATAGCGGTGTTCTCTAAGTGCTTTATATGCAGGATTATACATAAAGGATGCTGAAATCCTGAACTCTTCAGCAAATTCAATATTTTCCCTTTTTATCATTGGCCTGCATTTTGATGCACCATCACCGAAAAATAGTATCCTGATAGAATCGGGTATCTCCCTGAAGGAGTCTTCATCAATAATCTCAGCGCAGATTTCTTTTACAGTTTTGCCATCTGCTGAAAGGATTGAATAATAAACCTCCATTCTGCGGGCATCCAGCATAGGTACAAATAAAGAGGTTTCATCTGTGCCATATTTCTTCTTAAAACTATCAGTAATACCGTTAAACATCGAGAGAGTTGTCTCAATACCTATTAGTGGAATGGATACTGCATAAGCTATTCCTTTTGCCACAGAAACACCTATACGGAGACCTGTATATGATCCGGGTCCCTTACTCACGGCAACAGCTTCAAGATCTTTAACCCTGATCCCGGCCTTTGAAAGGAGATCATCGATAAGAATAGTAAGCTGGGAAGCATGCGACCTATTTTCGTTGCTCTCTCTTAAAGCTACAACACCATCACTGTTACAAAGAGCAACAGAGCATAAGGCCGTTGATGTTTCAAGACATATTATCATGTTTTTTCTGATCCCGGAAATCTACTTCACCGAAAAGAGAGCTTCTTTCTTAACAATTTCGACAAGAGTACTGTCAGATAGTTTTTTGCTTATTGCACTGAAAGGGGCGGAAACTACCCTGTCGCCCTCTGAAATGCCTGATAAGATCTCGATATAGCTGTTATCCTGGATCCCTGTTTTAACATCTTTAGCAAGAGCACGTTCCCCATCGGTAATAAAAACGATAGTGCGGGTATCCTCATCCGAAGGTGTTACTACAACCTTGGTTGTATCTGTTCGTGTCGTTACTGATTGAATCGGGACTGCGAGTATTCCGGATTTTGATTCGGTTTGTATTTCAACCGTAGCTGACATGCCCGGCCTTAAAGGATTGCTTCCTGAGGAATCAGCAAGATTTTGATATGATGAGGGAAGGACAAGTATTTTAACATCAAAATTAGTAACCTGATCAGCTGAGACTCCTGTTGTTTTGGCAGAATTTGCTATTTCAGTTACTATTCCCTTAAATTTTTGATTAAGATATGCGTCTACCTCAATAATGGCTGTATCCCCGAGGTTGACCCTGACAATATCATTTTCATTGACCTGGACCTGTGCTTCCATCCGTGAGAGATCAGCAACGCGCATCAATTCGGTACCTGCCATCAGATTTGTTCCTGCAACTCTTTCCCCAACCTCCACCAGTAACATTGAAACAGTTCCTGTCATAGGAGCATAAAGAGATGTTTTAGTAAGGTTCTCATTTGCCTCTTTTACGGAAGCTTCGGCACTTACGACTGAAAACTTTGCGGCATCAACCTCTGCTTTTGCAACGGAATAAGATGCCTGAGCCTGCTCATATTCCGATTTGGATATGGTTTGCTCATCAAATAACTGTTTGGTTCTTTTGAATGACAGCTCCGCCTGGGTAAATTGAGCTTCAGATTGAGCCAGCCTTGCCCGGGCCGAGCTGATAACTGCCAGCGACCTGTCTTTCTGTGAAATATAAACGTCAGGTCTTATCCTGAGAAGAAGCTGCCCTTTTTCGACATGATCACCTTCTTTTATGGTCAGGTCAACTATTTCTCCTGAAACATCCGGGCTTATCTTAACCTCCTTTTCGGGTTGAATTTTACCGTTTGCAGTTATAGTTTCGACTATTACCCTTTTTTCAGCATTCTCTACAGCTACTTTTACAGTAGCCGCTTTACCAAACCACCCTTGTTTCTTGCCAATAATTGCAAAGATGATGAGTACGAGGGCAACAGGAACAAGTATTTTCAGTAACTTATTGTTTTTCATGACTATGTACCTTAAAATGTGTTTTATTTATTTAGATTCAGGGGTATTCCTTTATAAAAATCGAGGACTTTTGTTTTAAAAATAAATTCATACTTTGCCTGCGACATATCGGACTGGGCTTTAAGAAGCTGTGTCTTTGCAGCGTTGTAATCGACAGGAGTGACCATTCCGACATTGAATTTCTGTTCTGTATATCTGAATGATTCTTCCATTGACGTAACAGCCTTTATGCTGGCATTGTATTTTTTAATCGCTGCAACTGCATCGGCATACGATTGCTGAATGTTTTTATAGAGTTGCTTTTTTTCACCTTCAAGGGCATACTGGCTGCTTTCAAGGTTCAGACGTGAGTTAGAGACGTTTTTATTAACCTGCCATCCATTCAGGATTGGTATCCTCAGGGAGAATCCTACCCCGTAATTTATGTTATCATTTAACTGCTCCGAAAAGGTATATTTTTCAAGTGGATTACTTGGTTTTAATGCAATATCGGAATAACGGGTACTGAACGAATGGTTCATCGAAAGCTGTGGGCTTCTTCCTCCTGAAGCAATTTTCTTATCATATTCACTTGCTGCGAGTTTCAACTCGGCACTTTTTATTTCAGGTCTTATTCCCTGAGCCTGAGCATAAATATCATCAATAACTCCAGTGATTATAGTGTTTGTGTCAATCTGAATTTCAGGAGTAATAATTTTAAATCCCTCAGGAGATTTAAGTTCAAGTAGTTGGGTAAGGTTAAGATACGATATATCTAATTGATTTTGAATGTTGATAAGCTGTAACTCCTCACTTGCTGCCTGGGATTCTATCTGAAGCAGATTACCGCGAGCCAGGCTGCCTGCATCAACCATTTTTTTTGTTTTTTCAATTTGCTGCCTCGTTATCTGCAACTGGTTATCTGTCGCCTGAACAAGCTCCTTATTCAGCAGAATCTGAAGGTACGCCAGGGCTATATTCAGTGAGATGTTGTCTTTGATTTTCTGAAGATCCAGTTCTCCGGCAAGAAGCTCATATTTGTTTTTCCGGATTGTGTTATAATTCTGCAGGCCGTTAAAAAGATTCATGCTGCCACCTATATAAAAGCTGTTTGACTGAATATTCTGGTCTTTTGTAAATTGATACGTGGTTTCATCAAGAGCACGTCCAAATAAATAATTATGAGTAGCCTGACCATTTAATGTGGGTAATAGATTCAGTTTTGACAATTCAAGTGTATTCTTCTGGTACTTGGTCTGAATGATCTGCTGCTTGATCTGGATATTGTTTTCGATGGCATATTTGATACACTCCTCAAGCGACCATGTCTGCTGTTGAGCAAAGTTATATCCCTGCGATAAAAAAATACAGGTAGTTATGAGTATTAAAAACTTTTTCATCTTTAGATAGTTTGTTTTTAAAGATCACTTAGAATGCATAAAATTAATGATCGCATTTTTTTGTAAATGCTGCATTTGTAATTATACAATTTCAACTCCAATCTTTTTTAAATAAGGGTACGAAGATAAAAAATATCTCAATCAGAATAAATATTTTCTTATAAAAGAGTGAACTAAAGATCATTCTTCATTTCTCAATTGTTTTACAAGGGTTTAATTTTTAATTATATTTGTGACGTTAATGAAACATTTCAAAAAACGACTAATTATATGAGTAACAAAGAATTAAAACTTGAACCGGGTGTGATTTTCGGAGATGATGTTAAATCACTATTTGACTATGCCAATAAGAATAATTTTGCTATTCCTGCAGTGAATGTTATAGGTACCAACTCAGTAAACGCAGTACTTGAGACGGCAAAAGCGGTGAATTCCCCTGTTATTATACAATTTTCAAATGGAGGAGCACATTTTTTTGGCGGGCAGGGTTTGCCTAAGGAAAACCAGGTAGGTGCAATTGCCGGCGGAGTATCAGGTGCACTTCATATTCACAATGTGGCTAAGTTATATGGTGTTCCTGTGATAGTACATACCGATCATGCAGCCCGGAAACTGTTACCATGGATCGATGCATTACTGGATGCCGGTGAAAAATATTTTAAAACTAACGGGAAACCTCTTTACAGTTCTCATATGCTTGATCTGTCGGAAGAATCCTTAAAGGATAACATTGAAACCTGCAAAAAATATCTGGCCAGAATGAGCAGGATCGGGATGACACTCGAGATCGAGCTGGGTGTAACAGGCGGAGAAGAGGATGGGGTTGATCATTCCGGTATTGACAGTTCCAGATTATATACCCAGCCTGAAGATGTTGCTTATGCCTGGGAGGAACTTTCAAAAATAAGCGACAAGTTTACGATTGCTGCATCATTCGGTAATGTTCACGGAGTTTATAAACCCGGTAATGTTGAACTTAAGCCGGTAATTCTTAAGAATTCACAGGAGTATATTATAAAGAAATTCAAGACAGGGCCAAATCCTGTTAATTTCGTATTTCATGGCGGATCAGGTTCTGAAAAATATATGATAACAGAAGCTATTGAGTATGGAGCTGTTAAGATGAATATTGATACTGATATGCAATGGGCTTTCTGGGACGGAGTTAATAAATACGCAAAAGAAAAGTTTGGCTACCTCCAGGGACAAATTGGTAACCCTGAAGGTGAGGACAAGCCCAATAAAAAGTATTACGATCCAAGGGTCTGGCTCAGAAAAGGAGAGGAGACCTTTATTGCAAGGCTTAAGGAGGCATTTGCGGATTTGAATGCGATGAACAGATACTAGCAATACCCCTCTGCCGATTCGCGGGATCTCCCATGAAAGGAGTAATACCCCTCTACCGCTTCGCGTCATCTCCCCTAAAGGGGCGATAAATCTGTTGTATTTAGCAGAAATACAATAGAATGAACCGAATTTTCCCCCCTTGAGGAGAAAAACAAAGAGGGTGAAAAATAAATCGGAATTCCTCAGGGAAACAATAATGAAAGCTATTCTGAAAAGGTTCGGAGATGAGCATCCTACCTTGTGGGAAGAGAACGAACCAACACTTTTTAATCAGAATGTTTCGAAATAGAATTGGATTATCTCTCTCTTTTCCTAATTTTACATTTCAGGTTCAGTGTGATCTGTAACGGTGATGATTGATTTTTTTGTACAGGCAGTATTAAAAAGATAAGTAAGTTCTGCCATAAGATTCTGGAATGGAACATTCTGCAAAATATATAACGGAACCTACCAAAAGAACACCCTGGATTGTTCTGGAGCCAGGCAGGATTTTTGTTATGGGAAGATCTATCCCTGAGAATCCGGGTGAGTTTTATCGACCTGTTTATAATTGGATCAGTAATTATGTTCTGAATAATAAGGAAGAGACCAGGATCGAATTTGGCTTTGAGTATATTAATACAAGCTCAACGAAATGGATTTACAATATTATGAAGGAGATAGCAGAGATGAAGGATCTGGCCGAAAATGCCAGGATATTATGGTATTATGAACAGGGCGATGAAGATATGTGTGAACTTGGTTTTATTCTCAGATCGCTTGTAGAATGCCCTTTCTTTGTAGTTGAAGTAGAGGGTATGAATAAAAGTCCCTATGAACCGATTATTCTGGATCCTATTTAGCCCGGTCTTAATATCTGTCAGTCAAAATAGCTCAGGGCTTACCACTATTAAAAAATATTTCTAATTTTGCAGCACCAAATAAGGTTTTACTGACCCATGGTGTAATTGGCAACACGTCAGATTTTGGTTCTGAAGAGTCCAGGTTCGAGCCCTGGTGGGTCAACAAAATACAGCCGGAAGGCGGCATTTTGTTATGATGGGGAGCAGGTGAGAGGGGGAGAATGGGAGACACCAGAGGAAATCCCCTCCTGAAAGGAGTCAGGGGTGGGTTAACAAAAACTTACATAAAGCCTTGATACACAATAATATCAAGGCTTTTTTGTTTGTTATTACTGAAACTATACTGAAACATTTCTGTTGAAAAGCTATTTATATGTTAAGTCCCAAGTTCCCTGAGGATGAGAAATATGGGATTTTGCCAGGTTTTTATGGATATGAAGGTTATTTATCTTGAAAAATTCTCAAGTTGGTGGTTGCTGCCACCATTCTTTTCTTATCAAAGAATGTGATACTTAGATCAACTTCCCAAATTTAATCAGATGTAATTTGTTTTTCAAATTGTGTCCAGCAATTTAGAGAGTCAAGACAGGGATTGTAATGAAGGTAAAACTTCCTTATGGGAATGTTGCAATCAGCCTTCTTGTGCGGTTTGTATTAACGACCTGGATAATGAAGATATCAAACTATATCCAACTTAAAATGATTTAAGATTTTCATGATATGGCGTCAAAAAGCAGCAGGCTAAATATGGCGCAGAAAACACAAGGCATAAGATATAATATTTCATTCTTATTTCTTTTTTGATGAAGCAGGTTGTTTTCCAAAATGCCATCCGGCATATAACTGAAAAAGGTTTTGTTTGACATTTACACTTGCAAGAGACGGGATCTGACCGCTTGCCGCATCGCTATATAAATTTGCCAAACTAATATTCATTCTGGCCCCGATCAATAATCCTTTAAATGGGTGAATCTCTACTCCACCCCCAAGCCCATAATCAAAACGATTGTAATATTGTACTGCATCGGAAAAGGGATATGTACTTCCTGAAGTAGTTGTACTATCAGCTTTCGCATTAATGAGGTAAGCCATTTGTGCACCAAAATGGATTTGAAAAAACCTGGTTATATTAATACACATATATGTTGGCAGCATGATATATAATAGGTCGGCAGACCCCCCCTGAGAATTGGTCGAATAATTGTACCCTTGTTTTGAAAGAATCAATTCGGTTTTTGAACTGATAATACTTTTGGATTTCGGAGCCAGGAATACACCAATATTATAGCCAGTTTCATTGCTGTGGCTAATGGAAGAAGTATTGGAAACATTTGAAAAGTTGAGGCCTGCTTTAACTCCAATTTGGCCAAAGGCCAGAAAGGGAGAGGCCAGCAAGAGGCCCAGGATTATCTTTTTCATATCATATTTAGTTAATTGTATATTAAAACATAAAAGAATTCATTAAGTTCAGCATACTGATAAAGATTTATTAAGCGCCAGGTAATCGGTGATAGGGTTGCTCTCTGTATGTTGCAGGTAATTATCCAAACAGAATAATAATGGAAAAGCCAGTAGCTCTGACATCTGGTGTATCGACCCCCAATAAACTGGACAAGAATCTTATTTTGATTTAGTACTATTTTTTAATTTTCGGAAGTCACCAAAATCTCATTCTCCATTTTGTCTTTTTCAACCTCACTCGAAGGTTCATTCAAGGCTCAATTGAATGGCCCTTGGTTCCAATATTCCACAAAATTGGTTTGAAATTATCGTTTAGACAATAGGAAAAGTTGCAACCACTCCATTCACTTTACCCATACAAGTCATCCTCAATACCAGTGAGGTTTTGGGACGTTCCAAAAAAAAGAAAGAGGTCGAAAATGACCTCTTGTCCTTTTTGGTACCCCAAGAAGGACTTTAACTATTTATTTTATGAAATATAAATCAATTAGCATAAATTTGGGTTACTGTCTTACACGTGAAAATATTTTGATGTTAAAATACCAGGCGACACTTTACTTTTACATAAAACAGTAACCATAATCTTCATGGTATTGCAGACGAACTGACTTTCACTCTCACTTAAGTGTCGCATTCTTTTAAGTTCTTAAATGTTCAAAGATAATAGACTACTGAGGCGGTACTTCAAATTCCTTTTGCACGAGGGAATGCAGCGAGTTTTCAATTAGTACCGCCTCTTTTTTAATCCATGAGAATAATCTATACTGTTTTGTATCTTTGATATATTGAGCACAACTTGAATACAAGTTAAAAAAAACTTAACCAAAAAAAGTAATATGACAATCACCCGCCGAAAATTCGTTCAGTCATCATTAATGGCCGGTGCAGGCCTGATTCTGGCCCCTTACAAGTCCTTCAGCAATCCAAAGGAGTCCTCCTATTTCGGGGTTCATCCTTTTATTCTTCAGAATCCTTATGCCGTATTTATTATGTCTACAAACATCAATCTAAAAACCAATTCATCCGCTATAAAGGGAGCTGGGTTGGATTTTGGACGGTCGGTGTTTGGCCTGACAGACGACGCGGTAAGTGGGATCCCCTTGACACACAAGGTGGTGATTAAGCCAAATCTTACCTGCCGTGAGCGAAACCATAGTTTGTATACCATTGAAAGATCGATGGGTATTGTTACCGATGCAAACTTTGTTGAAGGCATTATTGAAAGCTTGAAAGAACTGGGAATTGCAGCAGGGAAGTTTTATATTCGTGAGGTCAATTGTCCGGATGATCTGGCTGACGGAGGTTATCTCGAAATGTCGCAGCGTACCGGGATCGACTTGAAGGGAATTGATACCCCGGTGGCACAACTGAATACGGAGCAGGTTCAATGGGTTGATGTACCTGACGGAGTCTCGTTTAAAAAAATTCCCTATTTATGGCCTGTAAATGCCCCCGATACCTGGCTCCTGAATATCTCAAAATTAAAGGCTCATGGTATGGGATTGACACTTTGTGCCAAGAACCTGCAGGGAACGATAGCCATGAATTATCAGGCCCACTGCACGGCTTTTGGCGATATAATGACAGGTGTTGATCCCGATCATCTTAGTCCCACTGCACAAACTGATATCTATAACAATTACCTCCGTCATAAAGCCAATGGTATCCCGCGCTGGGACCGGCCGGGAAAGACGGGAGGACTCTGGCAGGAAACCTGGGCCACTCGATGCCTAGATAACAATTCCGTTACTTTTGCCGGGCTTCATATTATTGAAGGGATATATGGAAGAGACGGCAATTTCATGGATGGTCCCAATGCACAGGATTTGGCATCCGATTACATGATCAATTATATTATTTTTGGACGGAATCAGTTTTATGTCGACATTGTCGGACACTATCTGGCAGGTCATGAACCCGGTAATTTCGGGCTCTTCCATATGGCCATGGAGCGCGGCATGGCATCGACAATAAATCCCAGGGTTATTCCCGTTTACAAATGGGAACCTGAAACCGGTGCAGCATTGACTGATATAACCAGTTTTCAAAGATATCCGCTAAAAACCTACTATTTGCAGCGGGATTATAATGGACAGACGGAACCCTACTGGCATATGGTAGATGAAGCCTATAATTATGAACCAACGGGGATCCAAGATTTACCGGGAAAAGAGAATGGTTTTTTCATGCAACAAAATTATCCAAATCCGGTTCAAAATATTACTTCGATCGGTTTCCACATACCCCGGAACGGCCACGTGTCAATCGAAATCATCAATGATAAGGGCCAGGTGACGGAGATGCTTGTCAACAAACAGTTAAATAATGGAAGCCATACGATTACCTGGAACGGAAGCAATTATCCGTCAGGGTTATATATTTGCCGTATGCGCTACGGAGGCTCTGTCACGACTCAAAAACTGATGGTATCGCATTAAAAAATCATCTACCTTAGGGCTTTTCTTCCTGAAACAGATACCCCCTTATTTTTTCAGGCTGAAAAGTTGATTCCGGGCTACTGAAGTTGCTGTATACTCGTGGCTATCACAGGGCATGGTTACATGAATTTCCACAATCTTGCTCTTCGGCAACTCGAACACCTGTTACCTGATTAAGGAAAATCCATCCACCAGAGTCTTTTCAGTCTTGATGGATGGAATCAGCATTGTTGATTTTAGTGGTTCTTGAAATTTAAGTGTCGAGTTGAACCATTTAGAAGAAGGTGAAACAAATCAACCAATCAATCCTGATTTGTATTTCCAGCCTAAACGGAACAGATTGGTAGGAATGTATAATGAGAATTTATCGTTAGTTTGAATATATTTGCTAAGCATAACATGAACAACATGAGCAAAAAAATAGATTACGTGACATTTCATGAAGCAGGACATGCCGTTGCCCATCTCTTAACAGGGATTCCATTTAAATATGTGACAATAAAGGAAGATGAAAAAAGGACGGACATAGACTAAGGTCTCTTGGTCAAGTCGTACTTAATGAACCTGTCTCAATTGATGAATGGGAAAAATATTCAATATTGAATCCAAATGAATTTAATGTCTTTTTTAAGGACGACTTCATAAAGTTAGCCGGACTTATTGCTGAAATGATGTACCGGGGCAGGTTCAATTACAAGAGTTCAAAAGGAGATTTTCGGCAATGGGTGGGGACCTTAGAGCATTTAACCTGGGGTCTGTCTGAAGCTTTGACCTTAGTCCTATAGACAAGTCTTACTTCAGATATATTAGTCTGTAGTGTTTTCATGATAATTTGATTAATGATTAAATAGAAATGAAAAAGCCCGGTCCCAAAGTCCCAGGCTAAACGGTTGCATAATTAATATGTTGATATATAAATGGTTAGGATATTATGCAACTACAACAATTGCCCTAAATGCTTGTTTTTAAGCATTTTAAGCCACTTTGGATTTTGGTTAATAGTAGACTACTTAAGGGTAGATATTGTCTTAAAAGAACTGTAGGGAGTCTTAAATTAAAGATATACAATGTGTTATGTAATGGGCAGTTAGAAATATAGCAGAAGTGGAGAAAAGAGAACAAGATTAAGTAAATGTTGTGATAAGCCTGTTTTTATAATAGAAGGTTATATGCTATTGACTCCAGCCTGTTGGAGTCAGGAATAAAGATCATTTCAATAATACATTGAGATTCCGTGCCAACAAGGAATAATCATCAGTTAGACAAAGACGATCCAATTTTAGTCGGGTTGAATTTGGAATTTGGAGCAGTGGAATCCCATTAAGAATTACAGATGTTTCATATTCAGAGAAACTTTCCATTTCTTCAAACCATAAAGATTTTTTATTATTTTCCGGACAGTTAATTTGACAAATAAGACAACCGAGCAAACAGTGATGGACATTGGGATTAATATTTTTTAGAAAATCACCGGCATGTTCATTATGAAAGGAAAGGCACAATTCAGCATGTAATAAAAACCTTTTCTCATCAATTGCTCCGGTGGGACATGCCATGATACAAGCCCCGCAACTATTGCATCTTCCCATCATACAAAACGGTCTCCAAATATCCTCCGGACATGGCAGGTCTGAAAAGAAAGCAATCAACCTGTAAAAACTACCTTTACCAGGTATGTAACAGATGTTATTCCTTCCATATTGTGCCAGGCCACTTCGAACTGCAAGTAGCTTTAAGGGAAGCACAGTAGGTTCAATATGATAACCTTCGGGAGCAAGAATCACTTCCAGTTGCTTTTTCGCATCTTCATTGATCGATATATCATATGTTGGCGGAATATATACTGAACAATCTTCTCCATGCCAGCGAAATATAAGGACTACAACCGGCTGTGGAACTGCAATTACTATTATCGATCT
>JBGOZX010000075.1:0-20091 GCA_041480425.1 Bacteroidia bacterium | reverse complement strand
CTTCCGGGATATGTTACCCTGAAATGCGATTTTCATATGCACACTGTTTTTTCTGATGGTAGTGTTTGGCCTACGGTCAGGGTTGATGAAGCTCTACGCGATGGGCTGGATGCCATTGCAATCACCGATCATCTTGAGTACACTCCAAAAGAGGATTATATTCCGGTTGACTTCAATGCAGCATGGAAAATTGCAGAGGATTATGCAAGGGACAGAAATCTGATTCTGGTCCACGGAACTGAGATTACCCGGAGTATGCCTCCCGGACATGTCAATGCGCTATTTATTCAGGATGCATCACTGATGGCAGTCGATTCGGTTTGGGATGCTTATGAGGCTGCAATTAAACAGGGGGCATTCCTGCAGTGGAATCATCCCGGTTGGAAATCCCAGGAACCTGACGGAATTCCAAAAATATATGATATTCACAAAAAACTTATTGAGAAAGGATGGCTCCATGGAATCGAGTTTTATAATGACAATGAGTATTACCCTCTTGTATTGTCATTCTGTAAACAATACAACCTGGCAGTGATAGCCAACAGTGATGTTCATGGAACGATCAGTGAGATTTATACAGAACCGGAATACACAAACAGACCAATGACACTTGTATTTGCTAAAGCAAGAACCCAAGAGGCACTTAAGGAGGCAATGTTTGCAGGTCGGACCCTGGCGTATTTCAGGGATATGATTGCTGGTAAAGAAGAGTATGCAAAGCCATTTTTCTACCAGTGTATTTCTGTTGGAAGACCCTTCTATCAGAATGACAAGAGCATCTATTTTGAGGTAACAAATATATCGGATATACCCTTCTTCCTGGTAAATGGGATTCCTGAAGCTCCTGCATCAATTACGCTTGCAGCCAATGCTGTAACAAGAGTTGTCCTGAGTAAAAAAGTGACTGCACCTCTCGTTTATGAAGTCAAAAACGTAATTACAGGTGAAAACTCTGTCCTTAAAATTGAGTTGAACTTAAGGTAGAATTATGCTCCAGCAGATAGCCATCCAACCCCTTGTTCTCTAAAATAGATTGAGCCTCATCCCAACTGACATATTTCTCACTTTTCAAAGCTTCAAGAATCCTGATTATCGAAAGGGTAACCTCCGCGGTCTGACTCAGATTTTTTCTTCCCATATAGTCAATCGCATCGAAGAGAACTGCATTTACCTCTTTAAAGGTTACCTGTTCACAAACACCGAATCTATCGATCCAATCCTTGTGGGAAACAATGTCATTTACATGGCTCATAATCAGGTATGTTGCCCTTCCTATTAGCTTTAAGTTGCCTGGATTAACACTGGTCATGGTATTCCCTATAACTCTGCCCAACCTGGCCATCACACCGGTGGAATGAGCATTCAATAGCATTTTAATGGCAATTTGTCTTCTCAAGCCAATGGGGTCAGGGAATGAGGGTAATTCTACTTCCACTGCAACGTCGGATTTAAAAGGATTGCGTACTGTATTTTTCAAACTTCCATTAACAGTAATTATTGCAAGCCTTGCCCCCTTTTCCTTAAAAAGATCTCCAAACCTTCTGAAAGAAGATTTCGGATTATTAATTTCATTCTTCTCATCATTAATGCAGACCACAACACCAAGATCTCCTGTCCGTGGACCTCGTCGCTTAATATTCATTCCGGAGAAAGAGAAGTCGTAAAGCATCTCCTGGTCATTTCCTGCATTTACAAGACTTTTCAATGCAACTTCTTTCAGATAAGGATCCTCTATTTCGCTTAAGAAAGATGATTTATAAGAAGAATCTTCTATCCCGCGAAAATCCCTTCCAAGGAAAGCCTGCCATGCCATTTTAACGTTTCGACCCTCTGTCCATACCTGAATCCAGGATCTCCGTTGTTTCCCCTTTACAGTATCAAGAGGGAAAAGTCTGAAAGTAGGACTTCTTTCAGTACTGTCTATAAAAACTGTTATTAAAGCTTTCTTTGCAAAATAGGTAGAAAAACAGCCTTTAGCATAAGTCTCAGCCTCCATCTCTGTAAATCTGGAAAGTGAATCAATGGAGTTATCCACACCGGTCTTAACGCCTTTGAAAGAAATAAGTCTTTGTCTTAGATTAATACCCGGTTCAAATCCAATCGCTGACAATTCGCTTTCGGTAAGGCATTCCTTAAGTACGCGATATAAAGCCTCTTCAAGAATGACACCAAGAATAAATATTTCACTGGTTGTTGCCTGCATTCTCGTGGAACCTGTTATTGCCTGGGGTCCGGTGGTCAGATTCAGCTTTGTTGTTCCAGGATTTTCAATAACATTTCTGCTTCTTTCAAAAGGGAAAAGAAGCTGGTCCGGATTATTGTAAACAAAATAAAGGTTTCTTCTTGCTTCCTTAGTTTTCTTTTCGTCCAGCTCCCCGTACTGTCGAAGTGCCATCAGAATAGTCCCGATCACGGAGGATGTTTCACCCCCTTCTGTCACACAAAACACCACATCCCCTTTTTCTATTCCCCTGTCATTTAGCTGAAGTCTTCCGATTAACTGAAGATCTTCAAACCCTTCCAGTGAGCTGATAAGGGCTCTGTCTGCACCCGTCATCTCACCTATCAGACGCTCCTCAATGTCATCAGGGATTATTTTTTTTAATTTTTCCCATAATGATGAATCTTTTGTACTTCTCCAGAAAGGTCTCCAGAATGTGCTCTCCATCTGCTTTGCCAGCCGCCCTGTTGCTCCACACCCATAAAAATAGATTTTCTTCCTGTCTTTTATTGCCCGGTAAATTGCATCAACAGGTTGCTCAAGTAGAAGTGGATTTTTTGAAAATTCCTCAATCTTCGTCGAAATATCCTCATCAACGGAAAGTAACATCTTTAATCCATTCCGGGTATTTTCTTTTATTGTTGAACTCAATGTCCAGGTTTTAGGATGCCTTTGCTCTGTCAACAGGTTGTAAAGATGAAACTGCGTTTTATTATTCACATAATCAATTGATTGCGCGGACGGTTTTATCCTCAGATAATCAAGAATTGAGCTCATCCTGCCTGTTCCTTTTAATGCCATTAAGGAGTTGATATTTCTGTTTTTATTCAACCCTAAGCCTATCAACCTTTAAACTTTCTTAAAACTTCTCTTTTGCAAGTTTTAAAATATCATCTTCATTTACGACAGGACGTATCCTGAAGGAATATTCATACTTCTTATCAAGAAGACGATACTGCGGATGTATAATGGCTCCCCAGGAATCATCTCCCCCAACACCCATCTGACCGAGGTCAACGTTCAGGTTGATCAGCTCACGTGGTTTAATATCAATTGTATGAGTATTTGCACTCCTGGCATCTTTACGATATTGCGACAACTTGCCGGGGGATTCAAAATCATCGTGAATATTTTTCAGGGCAGCAAAGCAGATCGGAGGATTACCACTAACCAGGATCCCTATACCGTTTTCATCAGTAAGGGTAAGCCAGCGGGTATCGGTTTTATAACCATTCTCCTGCGGACGGATATAGGGAACATACTGGTCGTCGACAGTGCTCTCGTAAATGCCAACATCTGCAGCGGTCTTCCTGTCAATATAGTTTTCTTGTGGTCCGCGGCCAAGCCACCTGAGATTCATAAACTCTTCCGGCAGTTGCAATTGCATTCCCATTCTTGGTATTTCTGGGATTTTATCAGAAATTTTCGAAAATTGATTCTTAATAATAACATCCGCCGATCCAAAGATTGTATATGTGGTTACATAACCTGCTATCTTTTCTCTTTCATTTCCCGGAATATCATATTCAAATGTCACAAGCACCTTCCCCATTTCGGGCTGACTTATCCCGGCTTTTCTTACTATTGATTTTTCACCTGCTTTCTTCCATATGCCAAGCTTACGGTCCATATCGTAACCATAATCGTTGTCTGTAAGCGGCCTCCAGAAATCTGGTTCCGGTCCTTTCCTGATCAGTTCTTTTCCTTTATAAGCAAATGACTCCATCCTGCCCTTTTCCAGGTCAAAAACAATCTTCATGTCACTGCCACTGACTTCCAGTTTTTTATCTACGGTATTGGTCTGAAGAACTGCCAGCTCATCCTGTTTTCCAGCAACAGGTTTTCCTTCTTCAGGCAACTTAAACTGGGCCGTTGCATAAACATGATCCTCAGGTACGTAATTCCATTCATCACTTCTCGATACCTTTATATTGAGAAAATATTCAGTACCGGGAGCAGGTTTAATTTTATCGATTGGTACCATGAAAACAATCTCATGTTTCGGCTTAAAATCGGGAAACGGAATCTTACCGGATTGAACAGCAACTCCATCTGAAACAACTTCCCAGTCGAAAATAAACTCCGAAAGGTTTGTAAAATCGTACTTGTTTTTGATTTTTATTAACCCATTTGCAAGATCAACTGGCTCAAATCCAATATATTGATATACTTTGTTGACTTCATAAAGACCAGGATGAGGAGTCCGGTCAGGCCATACAAGTCCATTCAGGCAGAAGTTCCCATCGCTTGGTATTCCCTCTTCACCATAGTCGCCCCCGTAAGTCCAGTACTTTTCACCATTTTCATTTGTCTTCAGAAGTCCCTGGTCAACCCAATCCCAGATAAATCCGCCCTGGAGTTTCGGGTATTTTTCAATAACATCCCAGTAGTCCTGAAGGTTTCCTGTTGAATTACCCATGGCATGCGCATATTCACATAAAATCAATGGCCTGTCATTCTTATCATCTTTTGCATAGGTTTCAATCTCCTCAATTCTCGCATACATCGGACACCAGATATCTGTATGTCTTTCTGTTGAATTGGTACTCTTTTCCGCACGTTCATATTGTACCGGACGGGTTACATCCCTCCCTTTTATCCATTTGTATCCGTTCAGAAAATTATGGCCGTCGCCAGCCTCATTACCCATCGACCAGATGATCACCGAAGGATGATTCTTATCTCTTTCAACCATACGTTGCATCCTGTCGAGGTGTGCCGCTGCCCATTCCGGCTTATCTGCAATGGTAACATCTTTATCATACCCGATCCCATGCGATTCAATATCAGCTTCATCAACAAGGTAGAGACCATATTTGTCGCACATTTCGTACCAGAGTTCCTGGTTCGGATAATGAGAAGTCCTGACAGCATTGATATTATTGCTCTTCATGACCCTGATATCCTTTAGTATTGTGGCTTCATCAATTACATGACCGGTAATATCATTATGTTCATGCATATTGGTACCCTTAACACGGATAGCTACACCATTTACAAGAAGCTGTGAATTAATAATTTCCACCTTTCTGAATCCTACTTTAGCGCTTACACTTTCCATAACATCTCCGAAATTATCTTTCAGATTCAGTACCAGTGAATAAAGATCCGGTGTCTCGGCTGTCCATTTTTTTACATTGGGAAACTCTTTAACAAAATTTACTGACGCCTTATTCTCAGTTAGCTTTACATCTTTTGATTCAGAATAAATCTTCTGGTCATTTTCGAACAAAGAAGCCTCAACAACAAAATCATTTGCTTTACCATCTGTATTTTTCAATCCCACATCAAGATTAAGGACTCCATCATTATAATTATTCTGAAGATCTCCGACTGCAAAAAAATCGTTGATAAATGTTTTAGGACGTGCATGAAGGAAAACAGTTCTTTGTATTCCGCTTAGTCTCCAAAAGTCCTGATCTTCAAGATAACTGCCATCACACCAGCGGTATACTTCAACTGCAAGTGAATTTTTCTTTTTTTTAAGATATTTGGTAATGTTGAATTCTGCCGGCACTTTACTGTCCTGGCTATAGCCAACCAACTGTTCATTAACCCAGACATAAAAAGCAGAACTTACTGCACCGAAGTGGAGAAAAACCTCTTTATTATTCCATTCTGATGGAACTTTAAAGGTTCTTTTATAGGATCCCACCGGGTTCCAGTCGTGAGCAATGTAAGGTGGATTATTCTTGTAAGGATAAGTGATGTTTACATATATAGGAACATCATATCCTTTCATTTGCCAGTTTGACGGCACTTCAATATCTTCCCAACCACGGGTATCATAGTCATCTTTAAAAAACCAATAGGGCCGCTCATCAGGTGATTTGACCCAATTAAATTTCCATATTCCATCCAGAGAAAGGTAGCTGGGAGAATTTGTTTTAATGGCCTCAAGGGCAGATAGTTCATCGGGGAAACTGATCAGAGTCGAATGAGGAGCTTCCCTATTCTGATTGAACATTTCAGGGTTCTCCCAATCACGGGGTTCCTTTTCTGTAAATGCAACACCTTCATATTTACTGTACCTTTTGCAGGCTGAGATTGAAAGTGCAATCATGAGAATATAAATAGACAATTTCTTCATCTTACTCTGGATTTAGTTCAAGAAAATAACGGTAGAAAAAACGGAACAGTATATTAAAGTTATTAATTTGCTGATATCATCTGCCTAATATTCTGTAGCCTGCTGATATCTGGAAGAAGTTATTTTTCCATGATTCAATATATTCCGTACCGGTTGTAGCAGGATTTAACCCTAATACATACCTGATAGTCAGGTTAACCCGGAACGGCAGGTTTGCTTCAACTCCGAATGCAAGACCAAAATCAAAATCCTTATAATAATCCTTTATGTCAGTTTTTTCACCAGTTTCAAGATCCTTCTGCATCGCACTGAGCCGGTATCCAAACTGAGGTCCGGCATGAACGTTAAACATTTTGACAGGCTGGTACTTTATTAATACAGGAAGATCGATGTAGGTCAGAATATCCTTGGCATCATAATATTGATCTTTCCAGTGAACTCCCTTACCCGATAACATTAATTCAGGCTGAATCGCCAGAAAATCAAAAAGAAAATAGTTGCAATAAGCGCCAGCATTGATCCCCAGGATACTTTTAATATCAACATTGGCACCTTCTCCGGTGGTGGTCTGGCTGGCATAATTTATTCCGGCTTTGATCCCCACTCCTAATTTTGGCTGGGATTTCCGGAAATATTTTGACTGGGCATCTGCTGATGAGAAAAAAACCATTAATAAAGTCAGCGTGAGAAGAAGTAATAGCTTTTTCATTTTAAATAAAATTTAGATTACAACCTTATTGCTGCTAAAATTAGCGAAAATATGATTTTATACAAAATTTTTATTTCCCGGCATGAACGCAGGAGAAGAACCTATTCGTGACAAATCGCGTTTTAGCTTTAAAAACGTAAGCAAAGATTGGAATTAATAAATGTATCAAACTAAATTATAAATCGATCAATCTCTTTTGGCGAATTAATGTTGGAAAAAGCTTTGGCGATTTCATGAGACTCAGATAATAGCATATAGCAAGTTTTGATTCTTTTAATGTAATCTTTGACAGCATAGTTGTTAGTAACGGACAAATAATTTTCGAGATCTTTTTCAATTGACTTACTATAGATTGCGTGAAGAGGTTCAATGAACTGATTCACCTTAGGGACCAGAACCTTGCAATTATTTTTGTTATAAAAATCTATCTGATCAGTTATCAATTCTCTTTCAAGAAAAGGCATGTCTCCGGCAAAAACGAAAACTGAATCTTTTGTTGATGATTTCAAGGCAGCATGGATTCCTCCCAGTGGCCCGGTTTCTAAAAACTGATCCCCAACTATCTTAAACCGGTCATATTCTTTAAACTCGTCAGTGCTGTTTGTCACAATAATTATTTCATCAAAGACATCTTCTATAATACCTGTAACTCTGGATATTATTGATTTGCCGCCAATTAACAGCTTTGCCTTAATTACACCTCCAAACCGCATATTGGCGCCACCTGCGAGGATAACCCCTGAAATGTTATTCTGCATCAGAAAAGACCTGATATTTTACCGTTTTCATCGATATCTATCTTTTCTGCAGAAGGATTCGATGGCAGACCAGGCATACGCATTATCGTACCGGCAATCGGTACTATAAAGCCTGCTCCGGAAGAGAGTTCAACTTCCCTGATTTTGAAAGTAAATCCTCTGGGACAGCCTTTCTTATGCTCGTTGTCTGAAAGAGATTTCTGTGTTTTTGCAATGCATACGGCCAGATTACCCAGGCCGAGTTCTTGTATCTTTTTAAGTTGCTTCTTGGCGAGTACGGTATATTCAACATGATCTGCACCATACATTTTGGTGGCTATGGTCTCAATTTTCTTTTCAAATGACCATTCAAGATCGTAAAGAGGTTTTAAACAATCAGGACTGTTGTTTACTGCTTTAACTATTATATTAGCCAGTTCGATTGCTCCTTCGCCCCCCTTCGACCACGCTTCATTAAGAGCAACAAGAACATTTTGCGAATTACAATGTCCCTTAAGCAGATCAATTTCTGCTTCAGTATCTGTATCAAATTTATTTATTGAAATCACAGGATTGAAACCATAATATCTCATATTTTCGATATGTTTGTCAAGGTTGTCAAATCCATTTTTAAGAGCTACAAGGTCTTCTTTATGCATTTCCGATATTTTGAGACCTCCATGATACTTAAGTGCACGTACCGTTACGACTATCACAACAGCATCTGTATGGAGATTACCAAACCGGGACTTAATATTGAAGAATTTTTCAGCACCAAGTTCGCTGGCAAAACCTGCTTCCGTTACTACGTAGTCACTTAATGAGAGGCCTGTTTTTGTGGCAATGATTGAATTTGTACCCTGAGCTATGTTAGCGAATGGTCCACCATGAATAATAGCCGGTGTTCCCTCAAGAGTCTGTACAAGGTTGGGCTTTATGGCATCTTTCAAAAGTACAGCCATTGCACCCTGCGCCTTCAGGTCTCGGGCAAATACAGGTTTCTCATCAAAAGTATAACCTATAAATATATTACCCAACCTCTCTTTCAGATCCTTCAGGTCATTTGCAAGGCAAAGGGTTGCCATTACTTCTGAAGCGGCAGTTATATTGAATCCCGACTGCCGTGGAACCCCTTCCGTTGTCCCGCCGAGACCAATAACAATAGCCCTGAGTGAACGTTCATTCATATCAGTTACCCTTTTCCATTCAATAGTCCTGGGATCTATCCCCAGATTCCCGTCCTTTAGCTGTATGTTGTTATCAATCAGGGCGGCAAGTAGATTATGAGCCTTTTCAACTGCTGCCATATCACCGGTAAAATGCAAATTAATATCCTCCATTGGTATTACTTGTGAATAGCCACCTCCGGCTGCCCCCCCTTTTATGCCAAATACAGGTCCAAGGGAAGGTTCACGTAAAACGACAGTGGTTTTTTTACCAATACGGTTCAGGGCCTGTGCCAGACCGATGGAGGTTGTTGTCTTTCCTTCTCCGGCAGGTGTGGGTGTTATTGCAGTCACCAGTATAAGTTTGCCTTTCTTGGCTCTCTCTTCGTCTATGAAATGCAGAGGAATTTTTGCCTTATATTTACCGTACATTTCCAACTCATCCTCTGGAATACCAAGTTTTTCTGCTATTTCAACGATTGGCCTTATTTTAGCCTCCTGAGCAATTTCAATGTCTTGTTTCATAAAGATATTTTTTCAGACTGTTTTGCGCAATATAATAATTGTTTTAAAACGGAAGTACAATTGGTACATAATGATTTTTTTTGTATATTGAGAGTTTATTATTCATTAATAACCTGCCTATTATGGATAAAAGAATCACTCAACTTTACGATGATTACAAACAGGGTCGGACTGATCGCCGGTCTTTTATAAAGAAACTTGCGATGTTTGCAGGAAGTACTGCTGCTGCCTTAGCTTTACTTCCTGTACTGGAACAAAATGGTGTAAAAGCAACCGTTGCACCACAGGATGATCCTGATCTGATTACCGAATTCATCAAATATCCCGGAGTAACAGGTGATATGAGAGCCTATCTTGCCCGACCAAAAGCCGGGAAAAAATCTCCTGCAGTTATCGTAATTCATGAAAACAGGGGATTGGTGCCTCATATCCAGGATGTTACCAGAAGGATGGCAAAAGAGGGCTTCCTCTCCCTTGCACCTGACGCACTCTCCCCGCTGGGCGGCACACCGGACGATATCAGTAATGTAGGTGCAATGTTCAAACAACTTGATAGTGCACAAACAACAAAAAACTTCGTGGCTGCCGTCAATTATCTCAAAACACATCCCCTTTCAACTGGAAAGGTCGGTTGCACAGGTTTCTGCTGGGGAGGTGCAATGACAAACCAGGTAGCAGTTTACGCTTCCGATCTTGATGCTGCTGTACCGTATTATGGTCGGCAACCATTACCTGAAGATGTCGCTAAAATTAAGGCACCACTGATGGCACACTATGCTGAGAACGATGCCGGAATCAATGCAGGAATCCCAGCCTTTGAAGAGGCATTGAAAAAAGCCAATATCGAATATAAGATATTTATTTACGAAGGAACAGGTCACGGTTTCAATAACGATTCCAATCCCGAAAGGTATAACGAAAAAGCAGCAAAACTGGCCTGGGAAAGGACAATAGCCTTCTTTAAAGAAAAACTGAAATAAAAAATTAGGCTGTCTTAAAAGCTGTTTTTCGCTCCTCGCCCCCTAAAGGGGGTTTTATTAACAAATTGATATTCAACAAGTCCCCTTTATGGGATTTAGGGAGCGTTAATAGAGAAAGACTTTTGAGTCAACCTCTTTGGTTTTTCCATACTTCACTGATTGCCTCAATAAACGGTTGGCAATGGGTGAAGAAATATTTATATCCGCTGCAAAGATAATTTAAGCCGGATTCATCATCAGGAGTCTTAATAAACCGGTTTTTAGGACATTCGCCGTTACACATTGGCCTCACCTCGCATTCGTGGCAATAACGGGGAAGTAAAAGAGATTTAGCCTGCCCAAATACTTTTTGCCGTTCGCTGTCAAGAAAGCTGATTAGTGATCTTTCCATTATATTACCCAATAAATGGGCACCATCAACATAATGATCGCAGGAATAAAAATCCCCATTATGTTCAACAACCGGAACTCCTCCGCAGTTTTCTTTAAAAATGCATAAGGTATGTTCCTGGTTAAAAGCAGGTCTGAACGCCTCCTCAAATAACTGGACCTTTATTTTCCCAATGTCTTTTTCGACCCATTCATCGAAAATTGTGCTCAGAAAAATACCAAATTCCACAGAAGGAACAGAATTGTGGCTTACACCCGAAGGAGATGTTTTACTTTGTTCAACCAGTGGTAAAAGACTAATGTATTTTACGCCAAGCTGTTTAAAAAGATTATAAACGACAAGCGGGTACTTAACATTATTTGCATTGACAACACATAAAATTTCACATAAAATATTGTGCTTCTGTAATAATTCATATCCCCTTAAAACCTGATGGAGTGTTTGCTTCTTATCACCTGTGATCCTGAATTTATTGTGCATGTCACCCGGACCATCGATGCTTATACCCACCACAAAATTTTCATCAGACAGGAACCGGCACCAATTTTTATCAATTAATGTACCGTTTGTCTGTATACCATTGACAATCAAACGACCTGCTGGCAGATATTTACGTTGCAATGAAACTATCTTCCGGAAGAAATCAAGTCCTGCCAGCAAAGGTTCACCACCATGCCATGAAAAACCAATAGCTTTTTCTGTAGATGCTTCAATATGTTGTATAATGTACCTTTCAAGCACATCGTCAGTCATCAGAAATGATTCATTCCCCTGATAGAGTTTTTTCTTTTCAAGATAATAGCAATATTCGCAGCGGAGATTACAGGTAGCTCCGATTGGTTTTACAAATATTTGAAATTCACGTGAAATCATTTTTTACCATAACGTATAACAACGTTTGCGCCAAAGCTTCAGCGTCGGCGCAAAGTTCAACACTAAGTAACACAAAGAGAAACAATCAAATAAGATTTTCCTGATTCCAGCATATAATATTCTCCTTGCCCGTTTCCGGGATATTCATTCTGATACGCCAATCAACAGGAAAATAGTTATTAACCCTGTCACCGATATTCTTGATGAATCCCAGGTTAATGCCTTTGTAAGTCACAATAATCCAGCCTTTTGATGCATCAGGAAGTGTGATATTATCGCGTCTCAGGAACGAAACTGCTCCGTGAAGATTAATTTCTTCCGGAGGGAAAGCATCTTTTCTTAATCTGCACGACAAAGCAAGTTCGTGGGATGGCAGATAATCGCTTTTCTTCACATTAAAGATTTTTGTTCCTGCTTTAACAATTTTCAGATTCTGAAAAAGTTGAAGATAATCATCCATACCACAAGGAACAGCAATAATTTCATCACCCCATTTCATAAGTCTGTCTTTCGAAAAGTGAGTCCATTCGTATGCAATGGCAAGATCATCTTTACCTGGTTCAAGTTCAGGCTTCCTCTGGTTCTTAACGGGATTTTTTTCCTGTTCCCCTGTTTTCCTGATGACTGATATAAAGAAGCCTTCTCCCCTGATCTTATCGGGATAAAAACCGTACCCATAAATACCCCGGTAATCGATTTCTGTTATTCCCTTAAATTCAGCAATATTCAAGCGGACAATTTCTGCTTCATGTTTATCAATGAGCCATTTTATGTTTTCTTCATTCTCTCCGGGATTAAATGTGCAAGTACTGTAAATAAGGATTCCTTGTTCTTTTAGAGCCGGCCAGATATCCATAAGAATTCTCTTCTGCCTCTCAGAACAATGATCTGTATTTTCGACCGACCATTCATTAACAGCAACATTATTCCTGAACATTCCTTCACCGGAGCATGGAGCGTCAACCAGGATAATATCAAAGTATCCTGATAATCTTCCAAGTACAGCCGGGTCATTCTGAGTCACTAAAGTATTTGCAGAACCCCATTTTGATATTGTTTCAGCCAGAATCGCTGCTCTTGACCTGATCACTTCATTAGCAACCAGTAAGCTGTTCGGACCAATCAAATCCGACAGATGAGTACTCTTGCCTCCCGGAGCTCCGCACAGATCAAGTACCCGGATATTTTCAAGCGATCCTGTTGTCTGCCTGATAGCTTGTTCAAGGAACATGCCGGAAGCCTCCTGTGGGTAATAACAACCTGAATGAAAAAGCGGATCAAGGGTATAAGACGGCCTGGTATCAGGATAAAAACCTGTTTTGCACCAGGGAACCGGCCCGGCATTCAAGGGAATCTTATTCCACTTTGCGGAATTTATCCTGATACTGACAGGTGAAATTCCTTCCAAAGCCTTTATGAGAGCCTCAACTTCTATATAATCCTGACTTTTAATTCTTTGTATAAATTCTTCGGGTAGCATTTTCAAGAATTTAAATCCATTAACCACAAAGCACGCAAAGTTTCTACAAAGGTCGCAAAGAATGTTTCCTGCAGATTACGCAGATCATCGCTGATTATCCTGAAGAAAAATCTGCGTAAATCAGTGAGATCAGCGGGATAATTTCTTTTAGTTTGCCTTTAGAGGTATTCTGAAAATCGTTATACTTGCCGGTCCGACTTTAAGCCTGTTGCTGAACTTTGAAGCTTCCGGTCCTTCAATTATCACTACAGGTACTCTTCCCGGTTCATTTGTCGACATATCATCAGGTGCAGTTATCCTCCATATTTCAATATCTGAAGAGGTATTGCTTCCCGACACTGATAGAGGAAATCTCACTTCCTCCCAGGTTGGATTTACTACAGAAACAGTAAGTGTATCACCTCCGGTAGTCAATGTAGCTCCGATATCAAAAGGACGTGTTTCACCGCTTATTCCGACAGGAATATAACCGAATTTATGGCGATAAAGTTTAAGTACCTGACCAGTTGCATCAAAAACTGAATGCGTTGTATTTGTTTTTATGCATCCAATCACATTGACTGTTTGAGCATAGTTAGCCATGTAGATGATATCAGAGTTTTTAGAGTATTCATTTAAACCTGCTGCGATACCCATAGCATCTCTGTAAAAATACCTTGTACCAAGTTCCCCATAGATATGGGGACCATACCAATAGTTCCATTCATCCATGCAGATTCGAATATCTTTTCCTTTAAGCGAAGGGATTGTTTGTCTGTATTCCCTGTGAGCTGCAGCCTTTTCCCTGATGGCATCCGGTATCTGTTTCACATGAGTCATTAGTCCGCCACCATGATAGTCCTGCTTGTAGAAGTGTTCACTCACATAATCCATCTTATCGGCACAGTTTGCCAGTATCATTTTATCCCAGTCGCCAAGATCCCCCACTGCAATAAGCTTAATATTAGGGTCAACCGATCTCATCCTGTCGGCAAAATCATTATTCTTTTTGACAAACTCTTCTGTCGACATATGGCCAAGCTGCCAGTTTCCATACATCTCGTTTCCAATTGACCAGAACTTTACATTCCATGGTTTTTCATGGCCGTTTGAGCCACGCAGTTTGCCCATCGGTGTTGCAGCATCTCCGTTGGTATACTGAACCTCAGCCATTGCTTCATCGGAATTTCCCAATCCGGCATTAACTGCAATATATGGCTCAGTATTAAGCAGTTCACAGAATTTCATAAACTCATGAATACCAACGTCATTTGCCTCTACACCCTGCCAGGCGGGGTTCTTCCTGGGTGGCCGTTTATCACGATCACCTATCCCGTCACGCCAATTATAGCCACTAACAAAATTGCCTCCCGGCCAGCGATAAACAGGAGAATTAAGTTCATGAAGCAGTGCCAGAACATCGGTCCTGAATCCTTCAATATTATCAGAGGGCATAAGTGAAACAGTTCCAACCCATAACTTCCCCTCACCAACAGGTTCTATAGAGAATACTGCATCGTGGACAAGTACTGTTGATCTGAATTTAAGCGGATAAGTTGAATATTTGTTTGTAAGTCCGGATATTTCAACAACCTCGGTTTTATCATCCCATTTTAGAGTCACAAGAACTTTTTGAACCTTGTTCGAAGCCTTGAGAACTATCCTTCCGGAATAATCAAGATTTTCTTTCAGTCCCAGGTTTTCCTGGAAGAGGATGGCTTTTTTATTATTTTCTACAGCTAAAACAGGTGTCTGCTCTCCAGTGAATGGATCTCTGTTTTCCATTGAAAAAAGAGTCTTTTCTCCTGAGATTCTCCATGCTGACTCCCTTACTCCGGGGACATACCAGAACTTGCGGTCCTCGATCATCTCAGCCCAGATACCACCATAGATACAACGACCAAGGTGCTCAATGAACTGGCCGTAAATATAGACTGGCATAGGTTCAGATTTGTTGGAAGTATTTATTACTATTTTAGTCTCTATATTCTCAGAGGATATCAGTTCCATGCTCATGTTATCGAACCAGGCTCTTCCCTTTGCATTACTTTCAACTTCAAGCACACATGCAATTGTAACACAGTCGTTATTTCCTGTCCCGAATTCATAGTCAACCTTTGTCCAGTCAGTGGTTCCGGTGAATCCTTTAGGCTCCACATCCAAACCATCCATTCTGAAACCTGCTCCCTTGCCGGTCTGGGAAATCAGATTTTCAGTTTTTATCCATCCTGAAAACCTGTATTTTGACCATGGTTTTAGAAGAACTTTTGTTGACCAACGTCCGTTAGTGAACCTGTCAGCCTGAATGAAGAGACTTTTAGTGCCATTCTGTGCAATATTATCATAAAAATGAATGGCACCTCTTGCTCTTGTATCGCTGGTCCATCCTTTTACAACTGATCCATCTGTTATTTCTGCAGATGGATTCTGTATTTTTCCGTATTCTATTCCCTCATTGAATACTTTTTTTGTTGTACAACTTGTAAGGATTACTACTGCAACTAAAAATAATTTTGATAAAGTTTTCATGAGTCAGAAGGTTACTATGAGGTTATCGCAATTGTGAAAGAGTATAATAATAAGTGTTAACATTACACTATATAATTACTAAAATAGAAATTATAAAATCGCATAACAGTTGCGTAATGAAATTAGTTTTCATCATTAACTTCGATATCCTGTATCTCTCCGTGATATTTGGAATACTTCCGCCAGAGATAGAATACCGGAATTCCCAATAGAACTATTCCAAGACCCGGGAAAGTATAATCCGGTTTATAGATTAAAAGGATTACCATAATAGATATCGTGGTCAGAATATAGATAGCTGGTATCACAGGATAGCCAAATGCTTTATAAGGTCTCGGGATATCAGGTCGTTTTACCCTCAGAACAAATATCGCCAAAATTGTTAAAGTGAAGAATATTAAAACAGCAAAAATCACATAATCAAGGAGATCACTATATGTTCCTGACAAACAAAGCAATATGGACCAAATTCCCTGGACTGCAATAGCAAATCCAGGCACATCTTTTTTGTTTATCTCTCCAACCTTCCTGAAAAACAGGCCATCCTTTGCCATAGCATAATATACGCGAGGACCAGCCATTATAAGGCCATGATTGCAACCAAATGTGCTGACCATAATAAAAATTGCCATAATAATTGCTGCATAATCTCCAAAGACAACACTCATTGCAGATGTCGCCACCCTGTCATCTGTAGCAAACTGAATGCCCCTGCTTAAAACATCTGCACCATCGGGAGTTCCTGACAGAGGCAGAACCTTAATATAAACAAAGTTGGTAAGGAGGTAAATTACTGAAACAATCAAAGTACCAAAGAAGAGGCTCAAGGGGACATTTCGTTTCGGGTTTATAACCTCCCCAGAAATATAGGTAACGTTATACCATGCATCGGCTGAAAACAAAGAACCAACCAGAGCAGTCCCGATTGCTGCAATCAGCGCAAAGCCCACAAGAGGTATTACCTGATTATCCGGACCCACCTGACCTGCCTGCCAGAATACCTCCTTGTTTATTTCAAATGAATGGATATTCCTGGTTGCCAGAAAACCTATCGCAATAAATCCGAAAAGGGCAATTACCTTGGTCGAGGAGAAGATATTCTGAACAGTCTTTCCTGTAACAATACCTCTGGTATTGAGCCACGTAAGAAATGATATCATGGCAATGGCTATTACCATGGTACTGTTAATTTTCAACGGGCCAACCTGAAATAAAATATTCTTCTCAGAGATCCATGGAAAAAGAACACCGCTGAATTTAGCAAAGGCAACGGCGACTGCGGCTATAGATCCGCATTGAATAACAAGAAAAGTTGTCCAGCCAAAAAGAAATCCAATCAATGGGTGATAAGCTTCTTTCAGATAGACATACTGCCCTCCCACATGTGGCATCATGGATGCCAGTTCCCCATAGCTTATTGCTCCGATAACAGTTATAACTCCTGTTATAAGCCAAACCACCATTAACCATCCCGGCGACCCGACATTTCTGGCTATATCGGCACTGACAATAAAAATTCCTGAACCAATCATTGCCCCGGCAACAATTGAAATTCCATCGAAAAGATTTACTCGCTTCTGAAGAAGATGGTTTTCTGTCTGCATTTTAATAAGTTATTTTACATCACTAATTGACAAATTCCACTGCTTTACCCGCAAGTCTTATCCTTCCAGTCAGCACCTTGGTAAACTGAGGATCAAGATAACCTTTAAAGCCTGGTTGTTTCCCTCCGACTGAAATTGTAAAGTACCCCGGTTCAATTACCCTTTTTGCCTTGTCATTGATAATTGAAAACTGACGAGGTTCAAGTTTGATCTCAATAACTTTGCTTTCACCTGGTTTTAAGGATACCCTTGTAAAACCTTCAAGCTGACGGATCGGTCTGGGGGTCGATGCCTTTTCATCAGTAAGGAAGAGTTCTACTACTTCATCTCCTGCAATTTTACCTGTATTTGTAACTGTTACTTTGACCATAACCTTTTCTCCGGTAACAATATTTTCAGGAACTGATAAATCGCTGTACTTAAAGGTTGTATAGCTAAGTCCGAACCCGAATGGATATAAAGGCTCCTGCTTAAAGAACCTGTAAGTTTTGCCTGCCATATCATAATTTTCAAAAGCAGGAATCTGATCGATTGATTTATAATATGTTACAGGAAGACGTCCTGCCGGACTATAATCACCAAACAGTACATCAGCTAAAGCATTACCACCCTGCTGTCCGCCATATCCGGCAAGCAATATTGCCGCTGCCTTTTCCTGTGCTTTATTTACCGACAAAGCTCCACCGTTTGTCAGTACAACAATTACAGGTTTCCCGGTTGCGGTAACTGCATCGAGAAGCTTTTCCTGAACAGCAGGAAGATTCAGACTGGTACGGTCGCCACCGCTGAAACCGTCAATTTTAATTGTCATTTCTTCTCCTTCGAGACGTTGGGACAAGCCGAGAACAAGGACTACAGCATCAGCTTCTTTTGCAGCATTAACAGCCTGTTCCATAAGGTTCGGCCGTGGGGGCGCCCACAGAAGCTTCATATCAGAATCACCTGCATAATTCTTGTAAAAAACTTCTATTTTATATTTTTTACCTGCCTGCAGTTCGGCCGGAACTTCGATATGGAAGGCATGATGCTCATTCATTGAAGAAATAATCCTTTTACCATCAAGCAGGATCTCATAACCGGATGAACCCCAGCTACCCAGGGCATAAGTTCCAGTTACCGGGGGTACGAGGTAGGTTGTCCATTTGATACCAAAGTTGTCATCAGGCATGTCATACCTTGGTGACAGATGTTCCCAGTAGAAATTGATCTGGTCATCAACCCGGGTAAAAACAGGCTCACCTTTCATATCCCTGTTGTTAAAATATTCTCCAAAAGCTCCCTGGAGGCCATCAGGTGACTGGAGATATCTTGAAGGAATTGGTGATAAATTGTGGATTCCTTCTGCCAGGTCACTTCCTTCTGCATAGATTATCTTTGTGTCGGGAGTGACCTTATTATTAATCCCTTTCAACACTGTAACAGGATCTCTTGGTATCCCATTATAATTACCTATCAGTGATTCAAAATTATCTGCATTCGGACCGATTACAGCAATGGTTTTAATATCTTTTGAAAGAGGAAGAATGTTATTATCATTCTTCAGGAGCACAATTGATTCCTGAGCTGCCTGGCGTGCAAGTGTATTATTGTAATCGGAACAATTGACAAAGAAGGGTATCTGTGCATAAGGAACCATTTCATCAGGATCGAACATGCCAAGTTTGAATCTTGCTGTGAAGATCCTTTTTGCGGCAATATTGATATCCGCTTCCGTCAGAAGTCCTCTCTCTATTGCCGTAACAAGATTTTTATAATCCACACCACATTCAAGGTCTGTACCGGCTTTAACTGCCTGTGCAGCAGCTTCAGCAGGATCTTTTGCAAATTTTGTGAATTTGTAAAAGTCCGATATAGCCCAGCAGTCGGAAACTATATAGCCTTTAAATCCCCATTCGTTACGCAGAATGCCATAAAGAATCGGATTTGCACAACACGGATAATCCCTGAACATGTTGTACGCCCCCATTACCGAATAAGCTCCGGCATCAACAATTAAAGTCCTGAATGCTGGCAGATAGGTCTCTCGTAAATCAACTTCACTGACTTTTGCATTAAATGAATGTCTCAATGGCTCGGGACCTGAATGAACTGCGAAATGTTTTGCAGTAGCAACTGTCTTTAAGTATTTCTGATCATCACCCTGCATACCTTTTACAAATTCATAACCCATCCTACCTGTCAGGAAAGGATCTTCCCCGTAAGTCTCATGACCCCTGCCCCACCTGGGATCACGAAATATATTAATATTCGGAGACCAGAATGTGAGTCCCTGATAGATACCTCTTTTACCTCTGCGCTGGAATTCATGGTATTTTGCCCTTGCCTCATCGGAAATAGCATTTGCCACATTGAACATCAACCCTTCATCCCATGAATTTGCGATTGTAATCGATTGTGGAAATACGGTTGCATAACCTGCTCTTGCAACACCGTGTAAAGCTTCATTCCACCAGTTGTAACTAGGAATACCAAGACGGGGTATTGCCGGTGCTGTGTATAAAAGCTGGTCAGCTTTTTCCTTAAGTGTCATCCGTGAAATTAGATCCGCAACTCTCTCGTCAGTGGATAATGCAGGATTCTGAAATGGATATGTATAAGCAACTTGCTGTGCAGAAGCCATGTAAAGAGTTGCAAACAAAGATCCGAATAGAATAAATGACAAAACTTTTTTCATGATTACATTATATTAATAAGGACTTACAAAGTATAAAAAAAACGCCGGATATGAAAAGTGATTTTCTTCAAAATCCATCAGATATTCTTTAAACAACTTATCTATTTAGTGTTTGTCCATAAAGTCAGATGTT